>JBHADS010000198.1:0-2926 GCA_041855185.1 Lautropia sp.
CAGTGATTTCGAGAAGCCCTGGCTGCTGATCGTGGCGGCGCTGTTCCACGACATCGCCAAGGGCCGGGGCGGCGATCATTCGGTGCTGGGCGAGCAGGAGGTGCTGCGCTTCTGCCGCGACTACGGCATCAACGGCGAGGACCGCAAGCTGCTGGCCTTTCTGGTGCGCGAACACCTGATCATGTCGACCACGGCCCAGAAGCGTGATCTGGCCGACCCCGAGGTGATCGCCGAGTTTGCCGAGCGCGTCGGCACCGAGCGCCGACTGACGGCCCTCTATCTGCTGACCGTGGCCGACATCCGTGGTACCAGCAGCCGGGTCTGGAATGCCTGGAAGGGCAAGCTGCTCGAAGACCTGTATCGCGCCACCCGTGCGCATCTGACCGGCAAGCAGCTGCAGCCGGTGCTGCAACTGGACGCGCGACGCACCGAGGCGGCACGCCTGCTGCGTCAGCAGGGGGTGAGCGACGAAGCCTATCTGTCCTTCTGGAACGAGCTGGACATCGGCTATTTCCTGCGCTATGACCCGCAGGATCTGGCCTGGCACACCCGGATGCTCTACGGCAGCAACGAGGAACGCCGCACCCGCGTCCATACCCGGCCCGCCGGCGTCGGCGAGGGCATCGAGATCCTGATCTTCACCGCCGACCGTCAGGCGCTGTTTGCGCGCATCTGCCGCTTCTTCGACCAGCAGCGGCTGTCGATTCTGGAAGCGCGGGTGCACACCACCCGCAATGGCATGGCGCTGGACAGCTTCGTGGTCAGCACCCCCGACGAGCCGGGCCGCCCGCAGCCCGAGCAACTGGTAGAGCTTGAGAAAGCGCTGGCACGGCTGCTGGAAGCTCCCTTCGAGTTCGGCCAGCTCAAGCCGGCCGCTCCCAGCCGGCTGTCGCGGCGCTCACGCGCCCTCCCGCTGCCGCCGAAGATCGAGCTGCGCGCCGGTGAAACCGGGCAGCGCGCCCTGCTGTCGGTGACGGCCACCGACCGGCCGGGCCTGCTCTACGACATTGCCCGCGTGCTGGCCCAGAACCACATCGCCCTGCACGGCGCCCGCATCACCACCCTGGGCGAGCGGGCCGAGGATACCTTCACCATCAGCTCGCACGAGCTGGAAACGGAAAAGGACCGACTGAAGCTCGAACGCGAGCTGCTGTCGGTCCTCTGAGGGGTTGGTCCGCCGGGGAAGCCGAGACTCCGGGCGCACAGGCGCTGCCCAGATCGAAGCGTGCTGGATTTACTCAAGCCCGAGGTTCGCCGGGCTTGGCTAGCCGGTGCTTCCTGCGCTTGCGCCTCAGGCGCCCTGCCGGCTGCCCTTCTCTTCGTCCAGATGCATCGCGCGGATCAGCACGGCCAACAGCCGGTGCATCGACGCTTCGAGCGTGCCCGCCATCTCGGCGCTGGAGGCAAAGCTGCCCCCCGGGCGCTTGCCGGCTGCCCGGTTTGACACCACGGCCACCGAGGCATAGGGCAGACCCAGTTCACGGGCCAGCGCAGCCTCGGGCATGGCGGTCATGCCCAGCATGTCGCAGCCGTCGCGCTGATAGCGCCGCACTTCGGCCGCACTCTCGAAGCGCGGCCCCTGGGTGCAGCCATAGCAGCCGCCATCGATCAGCGCCTCGCCCTGCAGCGCGGCCGCCTCGATCAGCAGGCGGCGCAGCGCCGGATCATAGGGCTCGCTGAAATCGACATGCACGACCGGCTGGTCTTCGCCGCTGTAATAGCTGGCGGCCCGCCCCCAGGTGTAATCGATGATCTGGTCGGGCACCACCAGCGCGCCCGGCAGGAGGTCGTCGCGGATGCCTCCGACAGCAGCGCACGAGATGATCTTGGTGGCGCCCGCCTCTTTCAAGGCCCAGACATTGGCCCGGTAGTTGATGTTGTGCGGCGCGATGGTATGGCCGTAGCCATGCCGCGCCAGGAACACCACCGGATGCCCCCCCAGGCGACCGAAGGACAACGCGCCGGAGGGTGCACCCCAGGGGGTGCGCACGACCTTGCGCGAGCTGTCTTCGAGCCCGACCAGTTGCAGCAGCCCGCTGCCGCCGATGATGCCGATCACTTGGACAGACCCAGAGATTCAGCCCGCGCCTTCAGGAATTCGCGGAACTCGGCGCCGACCTCGGGGTGCTGCAGACCCAGTTCGACGGTCGCTTGCAGGTAGCCGATCTTGGAGCCGCAGTCGTAGCGGCGGCCCTCGAAGGCGTAGGCCAGCACCGGCTGGTCGTGGATCAGCTTGGCCAGCGCATCGGTCAGCTGGATCTCACCGCCGGCGCCCGGCTGCACCTGCTCCAGATGATCGAAGATCATCGGCGACAGCAGATAGCGGCCGACCACGGCCAGCGTCGAGGGCGCCTCCTCGGGTTTCGGCTTCTCGACCATGCCGGTGACGCGGCTGGTGCGATCGGCCCACGGCGTGCTCGAGACGATCCCGTAGGATTTGGTTTCTTCGCGGGGCACTTCCTGCACGGCCAGCACACTGGCGTGCTGGCGGTTGTGCAGATCGACCATCTGCTTCAGCACCGCCTCGCCACCGGGAGCCGGCTGCATCAGATCGTCGGCCAGCAGGATGGCGAAGGGCTCGTTGCCGACCACCGAACGGGCGCACAGCACCGCGTGGCCCAGACCCAGCGGCTCGGACTGACGGATATAGACGCAGTTGACGCCGGCCGGCACGGTATCGCGGACCGTCTGCAGCAGCGCATCCTTGCCCTTGGCCTCGAGTTCGGCCTCCAGCTCGTATGCCTTGTCGAAATGGTCTTCGATGCTGCGCTTGTTGCGGCCGGTAATGAAGATCATCTCGGTGATACCGGCTGCCACTGCTTCCTCGACGGCATACTGGATCAGCGGACGGTCGACGACCGGCAGCATTTCCTTCGGTTGCGCCTTGGTGGCGGGCAGGAATCGGGTGCCCAGACCAGCGACGGGG
>JBHADS010000199.1:0-3936 GCA_041855185.1 Lautropia sp.
TTGATAGGTGAAGCACATGATGAGCGCCTTTCGCTCGAACTCTTATTTGTTCGGCGGCAATGCACCCTTCGTTGAGGAGCTGTATGAGAGCTACCTCAAGAACCCCGGTTCCATTTCAGACGAATGGCGTGCCTATTTCGACAATCTCCAGTCACTGCCCGCATCGGATGGCAACCCTGAGACCCGGGACGTTGCCCATGCACCCATCGTCCAGTCCTTTGCCGAGCGAGCACGCGAAGGCGCCCTGCAGCCGCAACAGATGGGCGGCGACAGTGAATCGGCCCGCAAGCAGGTTCACGTTGCCCAGCTGATTGCGGCTTATCGCGTTCTGGGCTCCCGCCACGCCGCGCTCGATCCGCTGAAACGGCAGGAACGTCCCGAGATTCCCGAGCTGGACCCGGCTTTCTACGGCTTCACCGAAGGTGATCACGCCCACATCTATTCCGCGGCCAACACCTTCCTCGGTTTCGAGAACGCACCGCTGCGCGACATCCTGCAGGCGCTGCGTGAAACCTACTGCGGTTCCATCGGTGCCGAGTACATGCACATGTCCGATCCGGCCGCCAAACGCTGGATTCAGGAGCAGCTCGAATCCGTCCGCGGCCGCTTCTCCTTCGACAACGAGCAGAAGAAACGCATCCTCGAGCGCCTGACCGCCGCCGAGGGGCTGGAGCGCTACCTGCACACCCGCTACGTCGGCCAGAAGCGCTTCTCGCTCGAAGGGGGCGAGAGCTTCATCGCGGCGATGGACGAGCTGGTCCGCGCCGGTGGCCGGGCAGGGCTGCAGGAGCTGGTCATCGGCTCGGCGCACCGCGGTCGCCTGAATCTGCTGGTCAACGTGCTGGGCAAGATGCCCAAGGACCTGTTCGCCGAGTTCGAGGGCCGCCACGCCGGCGATCTGCCCAACGGCGATGTCAAATACCACCAGGGTTTCTCCAGCGATGTCGCCACCCCGACCGGGGCGATGCACCTGTCGCTGGCCTTCAATCCCTCGCACCTCGAAATCGTCGGGCCGGTGGTCGAAGGCTCGACCAAGGCACGCCAGACGCGCCGGGGCGACCGCGACGGCTCGCAGGTGATGTCGGTCGTCATCCACGGTGATGCGGCCTTTGCCGGCCAGGGCGTGGTCATGGAGACGCTGAACCTGACCGAGACCCGAGGCTACGGCACCCGCGGCACGGTGCACATCGTCATCAACAACCAGATCGGTTTCACCACCTCCGACGCCCGCGATTCGCGCTCGACGCTGTATTGCACCGACGTGGTCAAGTCGATCGAGGCGCCGGTCTTCCATGTCAACGGCGACGATCCCGAAGCCGTGGTCTTTGCTACCCGCCTGGCCGTCGAATATCGCACCAAGTTCCGCAAGGACGTGGTGGTCGATATCGTCTGCTTCCGCAAGCTCGGCCACAACGAGCAGGACACCCCGTCGGTGACGCAGCCGCTGATGTACAAGCGCATCGGCGCGCACCCCGGCACCCGCAAGCTCTATGCCGAACGCCTCGAAGCACAGGGCGCCATCGAGAAGGGCTATGCCGATGGTCTGGTGGCTGCCTATCGCGATGCGATGGATCAGGGCAAGCACACCGTCGATCCGGTCATCTCCAACTACCAGAGTCTGCACAAGGCCGACTGGTCGCCCTATCTGAACAAGAAGTGGACCGACACCACCGACACCAGCGTGCCGCTGGCCGACCTGCGTCGTCTGGGCGAGAAGCTGACCGAGGTGCCCGAAGGCTTCCAGCTGCACCCGCTGGTGCAGAAAGTGATCGCCGACCGGGGCGCGATGGCCCGGGGTGAGGTCCCGCTCGACTGGGGCATGGGCGAGCATCTGGCCTTCGCCACGCTGTGCGCGCAGGGCTATCCGGTCCGCGTCTCCGGTCAGGATTCCGGTCGCGGCACCTTCTCGCACCGCCATGCCGTGCTGCATGATCAGAAGCGCGAGAAATGGGACCAGGGCAGCTACATCCCGCTGCAGTTCGTCACCGAGGATCAGGCACCGTTCATCGTCATCGACTCGGTGCTGTCCGAAGAGGCCGTGCTGGCCTTTGAATACGGCTATGCCACCGCCGCGCCCAACACGCTGGTGATCTGGGAAGCCCAGTTCGGCGATTTCGTCAACGGCGCCCAGGTCGTCATCGACCAGTTCATTTCCTCCGGCGAAACCAAATGGGGCCGTGCCTGCGGGCTCACCATGATGCTGCCGCATGGCTACGAAGGTCAGGGTCCGGAGCACTCGTCGGCCCGTCTCGAGCGTTTCCTGCAGCTCTGTGCCGAGAACAACATGCAAGTGCTGCAGCCGACCACGCCGGCACAGATCTTCCACGTGCTGCGTCGTCAGATGCTGAGCCCCTTCCGCAAGCCGATGGTGCTGATGACGCCGAAATCGCTGCTGCGCCACAAGGAGGCCGTCTCGCCGCTGAAGGATCTGGCCAAGGGTCGTTTCCAGACCGTGCTGGGCGATACCTCGGTCGATCCGGCCAAGGTCAAGCGCGTGATCTTCTGCAGTGGCCGGGTCTACTACGATCTGCTGGCCGAGCGTCGTCAACGCAAGCTCGAAGAAGAAGTCGCACTGGTTCGTATCGAGCAGCTCTATCCCTTCCCGCACAAGGCATTCGAGGCCGAGATCAATCGGTACACCCAAGCTAGCCAGATCGTGTGGTGCCAGGACGAGCCGCAGAACCAGGGTGCGTGGTTCTTCATCCAGCATCATCTGCTCGATGCGCTGAAGGATGGCCAGAAGCTGTCCTACGCAGGACGGCCGGCCTCGGCATCGCCTGCGGTCGGTTACTACGACAAGCACTTTGCGCAGCAGAAGGATTTGCTGGAAGCCGCTTTCAGCTCGACACGCTCGAAGTCTGCACGTGAGAAGAGCGCCTGAGAGGCTGCTCGCTGCCTTCGGACGCCGGCCATCGGGGCCGGCTTCCGACACGTTCCAGACCCCAGATAATTCATTGAAGAAGATTCCCGGAGTTTCTCCCAAATGGCCCTGATCGAAGTCAAAGTGCCGCAGCTGTCCGAGTCGGTTGCCGAAGCAACCCTGCTGTCGTGGCACAAGAAAGTTGGTGAAGCCGTCCAGCGCGACGAAAACCTGGTCGACATCGAGACCGACAAAGTGGTGCTCGAACTGCCGGCTCCCTCCGCAGGCGTGCTGACCGAAATCCGCAAGGGTGATGGTTCCACCGTGGTGGCCGACGAACTGATCGCCATCATCGATTCCGAAGCGACGGCCGGCACGACGGCCGCCGCCCCCGCACAGGCGCCGGCACCGGCTGCTCCCGCCGAGCCGCAGCAGGCTCCCGGCAGCGGTTCTGCCTCCTCGCCCACCGCCATGCCCTCGGCCGCCAAGCTGCTGGCCGAAAAAGGCATCGACCCGGCCCTGGTCTCGGGCACGGGACGCGATGGCCGCATCACCAAGGGCGATGCGCTGGCTGCCATGCCGAAACCCGCCCAGCCGGTGGCCCCGCTGCCCGGCGTCGGCCATGCACCGGCTGCGCTGACGGTGGCCAAGACCCCGGTCGATCTGAACCGCGTGCTCGAAGGTCGCCCCGAGCAGCGCGTGCCGATGTCGCGTCTGCGTCAGCGTGTGGCCGAGCGTCTGCTGCAATCGCAGGCCACCAACGCCATCCTGACCACCTTCAACGAAGTCAACATGCAGCCGGTGATGTCGCTGCGCAAGAAGTATCAGGAGCGCTTCGAGAAGGAACACGGCGTCAAGCTCGGCTTCATGAGCTTCTTCGTCAAGGCCGCGGTGCACGCCCTCAAGAAGTACCCGGTCGTCAATGCCTCGATCGATGGCAACGACATCGTCTATCACGGTTACTTCGACATCGGTGTGGCCGTCGGTTCGCCGCGGGGTTTGGTCGTGCCGGTCATCCGCAACGCCGACCAGCTCAGCTTCCACCAGATCGAGACCACCATCGCCGATTTCGGCAA
>JBHADS010000200.1:0-6296 GCA_041855185.1 Lautropia sp.
CAGCATCACCATCCGCTTGGCCCAGCTCTCGCCGACGGCCCGCGCCAGCCACTGGGTGCCACCGGCGCGGGGCAGCAGCCCCACCGTGGCCTCGGGCAGCGCCATCTGCGCATGTTCTTCGGCGATCCGCAGGTCGCAGGCCAGCGCACATTCCAGTCCGCCCCCCATCGCATAGCCATTGATGGCGGCAATGCTGATGCCCTGGAAGCCGGCCAGTGCCTCGAAGGCCTGGCCGAAGCGCCGCGCCATCGTTGCCGCCACGCCCTTGTCTCCGCTGGCGAAGAGCTTCAGGTCGGCACCGGCGCTGAAGAATTTTTCGCCGCCGCCGGTGATCACCAGTGCCCGCACCGAGGCATCGGCGTTGAGATCAGCCACCAGCCGGGCCAGAGCCGCCAGGCTCTCGGCCGTCCAGGTGTGTGCCGGCGGGTTGTCCAGCGTCACCACCGCGGTCTGGTCCCGCCGACTCAGCAGCAGGCCAGTATAGGCTCGGTCATCCATGCTCATCGAATCGTCTCCGTTGCATCATCCAGCAGCATCCGCCGTGCGATGATCACTCTCATGATTTCGTTGGTGCCTTCCAGAATCTGGTGCACGCGGGCATCGCGCAACAGCCGCTCCAGCGGGTATTCGCGGATATAGCCATAGCCGCCGTGCATCTGCAGCCCCTGGTTCACGATGTCGAAACCGGCATCGGTGGCGAAGCGCTTGGCCATCGCGCAGTAGGTGGTGGCATCCGGGTCGCCGCTGTCCAGCTTGCTGGCTGCCAGTCGCACCATCTGCCGCGCCGCCACCAGATCGGTCGCCATGTCGGCCAGCTTGAACTGCAGCGCCTGGAAGCTGGCCAGCGTGCGCCCGAACTGCTGCCGCTCGTGCAGATAGCGCTGGGCCGCGGTCAGCGCCCCCTGCGCCGCCCCCACCGAGCAGGTGGCGATGTTGATCCGGCCGCCATCCAGCCCCTTCATCGCGATCCGGAAGCCCTCGCCCTCCTCGCCCAGCCGGTTTTCCAGCGGCACCCGCACCTGATCGAAGCTGATGGTGCGCGTGGGCTGGCTGTTCCAGCCCATCTTCTCCTCTTTCTTGCCGTAGGTGATGCCGGGACTGTCGGCCGGCACCGCGAAGGCCGTCACCCCTTTGGGGCCGGACTCGGGCGTTCCGGTGCGCGCCATCACCACCAGCAGATCGGTGCTGCCCGCCCCGGAAATGAAGGCTTTGGCCCCATCGATCAGATAGCTGTCGCCATCGCGCACGGCCTTCGTCTTCAGTGAGCCGGCATCCGAGCCGGCACCCGGCTCGGTCAGGCAGTAGGAGCCGAGACTGGCCCCGCTGGAGAGCGCCTCGCCCCACTGGGCACGAACCGCCTCGCCCCCCCACTGTCCGATGATCCAGGCCACCATGTTGTGAATGGTGATGAAGGCCGTGGTCGAGGGATCGACCGCCGCCATCTCCTCGAACACCAGCGTGGCGTCGAGGCGCGGCAGCGCCAACCCGCCGACCTCCTCGGCGGCATACAAGCCGCAGAAACCCAGCTCACCCGCCTTGGCGATCACCTCGCGCGGGAAGATGCCCTCGGCGTCCCATGCCGCAGCATGAGGCGCCAGCTCGGCCGCAGCAAAATCACGCGCCGTCTCGACGAAGGCGCGCTGCTCCGCATTCAAGCTGAAATCCATGCACGCCCCCTTGCCTCACTTGAGGCTGATCGTGGTGTTCATGCCCGCGCCTGCCCCTTCATCGAACCAGCGGGCGGTCACGGTCTTGGTCTGGGTATAGAAAGTCACGACCTGCTTGCCATAGGGGCCGAGGTCGCCCAGCTTGGAAGCCCGCGAGCCGGTGAAGGAGAAGATCGGCACCGGCACCGGGATCGGCACGTTGATGCCGACCTGACCCACGTCGATGTCCTCCTGGAAACGCCGGGCAGCCGCCCCGGAACGGGTGAAGATCGCCGTGCCGTTGCCGTTGGCATTGGCGTTGATGAATTCGATCGCCTCGTCCAGATCCTTGGCCGCCACCAGGCACAGCACCGGCCCGAAGATCTCCTGGTCGTAGATGCTCATGCCCGGCTTGACGCCCGAGAAGATGGTCGGCCCGACGAAGTTGCCCTGCTCGTAACCCGGCACCGACGGCTTGCGTCCGTCGAGCACCAGGGTCGCGCCCTCCTTCTCGCCCGCCGCGATCAGCCCCTCCACCCGCTCGCGCGCGGCACAGGAGATCAGCGGTCCCAGATCGGCCCCAGGCTCGGTGCCGGCATTGACCTTCAGCCGGCGGGCACGCTCGACCAGCCCGTCAACCCATTGCTGCGCCTCGCCCACCAGCACCACCACGCTCAGCGCCATGCAGCGCTGGCCGGCCGCACCGAAGGCCGCGCCCGCCAGTGCGTCCAGGGTCTGCTCCTTGTTGGCATCGGGCAGCACGATGGCATGGTTCTTCGCACCCATCATGCACTGCACCCGCTTGCCGGCCAGGCTGGCGCGGTTGTAGACGTGCGTGCCCACCCGGGTGGAGCCGACGAAGCTCACGGCCTTGATCACCGGGTGATCGCAGAGTGCATTGACGGCATCCTCGCCACCATGCACCACGTTCAGCACCCCGGCTGGAATCCCCGCCTCCAGCGCCAGTTCCACCAGCCGCATCGTCACCATCGGGTCCTGCTCGGAAGGCTTCAGCACGAAGGTGTTGCCGGTGGCGATGGCCATCGGGAACATCCACAGCGGGATCATCGCCGGGAAGTTGAAAGGCGTGATGCCGGCACAGACCCCCAGCGGCTGCAGCAGCGTGTAGGTGTCCACGCCGTTGGCGACGTTGTTGGCAAGCTCGCCCAACTGCAGATTGCCGATGCCGGCGGCGTGCTCGACCACTTCCAGCCCCCGGAACACATCGCCTTCGGCATCGGGCAGGGTCTTGCCCTGCTCGGCGGTCAGCATCGCAGCCAGCGATTTCATGTTCTCGCGGATCAGCTGCTGATACTTGAGAAAGATGCGGGCACGTGCGCCGATCGGTGTCTTGCGCCAGGTGACGAAAGCCTTGCGCGCCGCCTCGATCGCGGCCTCGATTTCGTCCTTGGTTGCAAAGGGCACCCGGGCCAGCACTTCCTGCGTGGCCGGGTTGATCACATCGCGCCACTGCGTCGTTTTCGACTGGACGAACTGGCCATCGATGAGCAATGGAATCTGAACGGGCTCTTTCGCCACGGCTGTCTCCTCGTCTTTTGTTGTGAAGCATCACAGATAATGCCCAAAAAGAACGGCCACCGCACGGGGGTTGCCCCCCACACAGTGGCCGGAGATCAGGCCAAAGCCGCCAAGACCGACACAAAAACGGCCTGCATTCAGGGTAATCCCTTTGCAGCCAGGGTATTCCCCAGTGTCGGCCGCGGATCAGCGGCTGCTCTGCGCCGCGTCCTTCTGCGACATGTCGACCGCCGCCGTGAACAGCACGTCGGTGGACGAATTCAGCGCCGTCTCGGTGGAATCCTGCAGCACGCTCAGCACGAAGCCGACGCCCACCACCTGCAGCGCCACGTTCTGATCGATGTCGAACAGGCTGCAGGCCATCGGCACCAGCAACAGCGAACCACTGCCCACCCCCGAGGTGCCACAGGCGCCCAGTGCAGCCACCACGCTGAGCAGCAGCGCCGTCCCGAAGTCCACCTCGATGCCGAGCGTGTGTACTGCCGCCATCGTCAGCACCGTGATGGTGACGGCCGCCCCCGCCATGTTGACGGTGGCCCCCAGCGGGATCGACACCGAGTAGGTGCTCTCATCCAGGCCCAGCTTCTCGGCCAGCGCCAGGTTGACCGGAATGTTGGCGGCCGAACTGCGGGTGAAGAATGCCGTCACCCCGCTTTCGCGCAGGCAGGTGAACACCAGCGGATAGGGATTGCGGCGCAGATGCGCAAACACCAGCAGCGGATTGATCACCAGCGCGACGAAGACCATCGTGCCCAGCAGCACCGCCAGCAGATGCAGATATTGCCCGATCCCCTTGAAGCCCTGCTCGGACATCAGCGTGGACAGCAGCAGACCGAAGATCCCGAACGGGGCCGCGCGGATCACCCAGCTGATCACCTTGACGATGGCCGTGGCGGCATCGTTGATGACACTGCGCACATGCTCGTTGGCATGGCGAAAAGCGATGCCCAGCACGATCGCCCAGGCCAGGATGCCGATGTAATTGCCCGTTCCCAGTGCCTCCACCGGGTTGGCGACCAGATTCATCAGTACCCCACGCAGCACCACGCCGATATGGCCGGGCGCAGGGTCCTGCACCGCCTCGACCCCTTTCAGCACCAGGGTGGACGGAAACAGGAAACTGGCGATGACCGCACTCAGCGCCGCCAGCATCGTACCGATCAGATACAGCCACAGCACCGGCTTGATGTTGCTCTTGGTCTGTTGCGTCGGCTGCGACACCGCCGACATCACCAGCAGAAACACCAGCACCGGCGCCACCGCCTTCAGTGCCCCGACGAACATCGAGCCCAGGATATCGGCCACCGGCGCCACGTAGGGTGCCAGCGCGGTCTGCCGCGTCAAGCCGCCGATCAGCAGCGCCAACACCAGGCCGACCACGATCTGCGCGATCAGACCGAAGCGGCCGCCCCCTGCCCCACCTTGTTTGCCCATGAGAAACAACCTTCACAAAGAGTCAAAACCAGGGGCTATTGTGCCTGCATCCGTCGGCCGGGCCGCGACAGACCCTGCGCGGGATTCGGAGCGCGCACGCCCCGGCCCGCGCAGCCTCCCGTTCAGCTCCGCTGCAGCACCTTCGGCAGCAGCTTGAAGGGCACGTTCTGATAGCAGACCGGCCGCAGGAAGCGGTCGATCGCCGCCGCGCCGACCGAGGTGGTACGGCTGTCGCTGGTGGCCGGGAAGGGGCCGCCATGCACCATCGCCGTGCACACTTCGACCCCGGTGCCGAAGCCATTGAACAGCACCCGGCCCGCCTTGCGTTCAAGCTGGGCGATCATCGCCGCCAGCAGCTCGGCGTCATCGTCGTCGGTGGCATGGATCGAGGCCGTCAACTGGCCCTCGAGCTTCTCGGTCAGCGCCTGCACCTCAGCAAAGTCGCGGCAGCGCACCACCACCGCCGACGAACCGAAGACCTCGCTGGTCAGCGCCTCGTTGCCAGCGAAGGTCTCGCCATCGACCACGAACAGCCGGGCACGGCACTGGTTGGGCTTGTCCGATGTCTGTCCCTCGGCCAGCACATCGGCATGCTGGCTCAGCAGCGCCACCCCTTCATTGAAGGCTTTGGCGATGCCCGGCGTCAACATGGTCTGCGTCGCCTGCGCCTCGATGGCCGCCTTGGCGCTGGTGATGAAACGCTCCAGACCCTCGCTGCCATCGACCACGAACACCAGACCCGGGCTGGTGCAGAACTGACCCGAGCCCATCGCCATCGCCGTCACCAGCGCCTTGCCGATCTCGTCACCCCGGACCTTCAGCGCCTCGGGCATCAGATAGACCGGGTTGATGCTGCTCATCTCGGCATAGACGGGAATCGGCTCAGGGCGCGCCTGCGCGGTGCGGACCAGCGCCAGACCGCCGGCCTGCGAACCGGTGAAGCCCACGGCCTTGATGACCGGGTGAGCCACCAGCTTCTGACCGACATCACCGCCCGCCCCGTAGAGCAGCGAGAACACCCCTTCAGGCATTCCGCAGCGCTTGGCGGCCCGCATCACGGCCGCACCGACCAGCTCGGCCGTGCCGGGATGCGCATTGTGCGCCTTTACCACCACCGGGCAGCCCGCGGCCAGCGCGCTGGCGGTATCGCCGCCCGCCACCGAAAAGGCCAGCGGGAAATTGCTGGCGCCAAAGACAGCGACCGGCCCCAGCGAAATCTTGCGATAGCGGATGTCCGGACGCGGCAAGGGCTGGCGATCAGGCAGCGCAGCATCGAAGCGCAGATCCTGGTAGCTGCCATCGCGCAGCACCGCCGAGAACAGACGCAATTGATTGCAGGTGCGTGCCAGCTCGCCCTGCAGCCGGGCCTGCGGCAGCCCGCTCTCCTGCATAGCCCGCTGCACCAGCTCCTCGCCCAGGCCCTCGATCTCCGCCGCGGCTGCGTCAAGAAACTCGGCGCGCGCTTCCGTCGACAGCTCACGGTAGACCAGAAAGGCATCCCAGGCCAACTGCATCGCCCGAGCGAAATCAGCGTCCGATACACCGTGGTAGACCGGCGCCAGCAGCTCGTTGGTTGCCGGGTTCAGCCCCTGGAACGGCGATTTGGTGCCCGCCACCTGCTGGTAGCCAATGATGTTCTTGCCTGAAAGCGACATGGGTTCTCCTGTTTCGGTTTTA
>JBHADS010000201.1:0-7953 GCA_041855185.1 Lautropia sp.
AAGGAAGCCTGGGCGTTGCCCAAGGTGGATGACTTGAAGGAGTTGAGAATGGGACTGGCCGAACAGGTGGAGCGCTGGGCCAAGGCGCATGAGCAGCGTGGTCGTCAGGATGGCATCGAGGAAGGGCTCCAGAAAGGACTTCGACAAGGGATGCAGAAAGGCTCCCAGCAGGCCCAGATCCTGATCCTGCAACGCCTGCTGGCCCGTCGTTTTGGGCAGCTGCCGCCGCAGGCATTGGCGCAGATTCAGACCGCGGCGCCGGAGCAGATCGAAGTGTGGCTGGATCGGGTGCTGGATGCCGGGTCGTTGGAGGAGGTGCTGGGGAGCAGGCAATAGCCCGGCTGGTGCCGGGTCTCTGGGGTGGCTGAGAATTCGAGCCAGCGATCCAGCGACGCAAAGCGGCGTGCCTGAAGCCGGGACACACTGCCGCAAGGCGTACGGCGTTCTCTGTCAGAGGGGCGAGCCCCCCATGCAAGGCTCAGGAGATCTGAGCAAGCAAGACGGCGCTAGGCAGCCTTACTGCCACTGAAACACCTCGGCTAGTGTGTCGACATCCAGAACTCTGTCATGCCACGCCTCTAGCTCTGCCAATGAGGCGGCTTGCAGGCGGGCCTGGACCGCCTCGTCCAAGGTGCCGAAGTGCTTGCTCAGCAGCGGCAGAGTCCTTTGAACGCAGCAAAGTGTCATACGATCTTGCCAGCAGCAGGCAGCTTCATGCGCATGACATCATCCACCACGTCGACATGGTCAACCTTGGCCAACAGCTCGGGAAAGCTGTCGAAACCATATTCCAGCCAATTCCAGCGGGGTCTGACGTATTTGCCAACCGCATCCATATTGGCCCAGCCCTTGGCACTCTTGAACTTGTTGAAAGCTTCGTCCAGCAGCTTGACCAGCTCTCCGAACGGGATCTTTCGGCAGAACATGCGGCTGGATTCGTCGACACGAAATTGCAGCCCGCGCAGATCACGCAGCATACCGGAGAGTTTCGCGTAGCCATGGCTGCGTGAGTCGAAATCGGGGCGGGTCTGATTGATGACGTTGCCGATCTTGCCCACGAAGGCCCAGCCGGTTTCTTCGTCGGTAGCGTCCTTGATGGCCTTGTAGAGCAAGCTTCTCGTATCGGCATCCATCTGCCGGATCGTGCCGGGCTTGATGGCGGCTACACCGGCTAGGCCGTCAGTTGCTGATGGGACACTGGGTGCGGCCACGGGTACAGGCACAGCTTTGTCCGTGTCCGGCTCCCCCAGATTTTCCACGTAAAAGAACCGGTCACAGGCTTGCCGGAAAGCCTCGGGCGTGCTCTGTTTACCGAAGCCATAGACCACCAATCCCGAGGCACGGATGCGCGAAGCCAGCGGCGTAAAGTCGCTGTCGCTGGAAACCAGACAGAATCCGTGGAAATTGCCGCTGTAGAGCAGATCCATGGCATCGATGATCAGCCCCATGTCGGTGGCGTCCTTGCCCTTGGTATAGGCAAATTGCTGGATAGGCGTGAGGGCATGCCTCAACAGGATAGCGCGCCAGCCATTGAGCGAGGAGCTGCTCCAGTCACCATAAATACGCTTGACACTGGCGGTACCGTATTTGGCGATTTCCTCGAACAAAGGCTGCGCCATGGCTGCCGACGCATTGTCGGCATCGATCAGTACGGCCAACTTGTTTTGCTTGAACTCGTTCAGGGACATGGAGCACCTACCAGCAGAATCGTGCGGAAATGGTAGCAGCCCGCGCTGTCCCCACTACTGACAGAAACTGACAGCCGGCCACGGTATGCTGCACGCCATGCAGGGGCCAGTTCCGTTGCCGGGACGCCTCCCTTTTCAATGCCCTCTCAGGAGCACCGCATGAGCCTCACCCTCTATACCCACCCGATGTCGCGCGGCCGGGTCGCCCGCTGGATGCTGGAAGAAACCGGCCTGCCCTACGACACCGTGCTGCTGGAGTACAGCACCACGATGAAAGCGCCCGAGTACCGCGCCATCAACCCGATGGGCAAGGTGCCGGCGCTCAAGCACGGCGATACCGTGATTACCGAAACCGCCGCCATCTGCCTGTATCTGGCCGACCTCGTGCCCGAGAAACAGCTCGCCCCGCCCGTGGGCAGCCCCGAGCGTGGCAGCTATTACCGCTGGATCAGCTTCATGGCGCCGCTGGAGCAGTTGATGGTTGCCAAGGCCAGCGGTGCAGCCCTGCCCAAGCCTGAGATGGCGGGTTTCGGCACCGAGCAAGCACTGCTCGACACGCTGGAAGCCGCCCTCAAAGACCGCGAACACCTGGCCGGCAACACCTTCACCACCGCCGATCTGCTGGTGGCCGCTTATGTGGGCTGGTATCTGCAATTCAAGTTGCTGGAGCCGCGCCCGGCGTTCGTCGCCTTTGTCGAAAAACACGGGCAGCGCCCGGCCGCCCGACGTGCCGATGAAATCGACGAAGCTTTGCTGGCGCAGCAACCGTCCTAATCAACAAGCAAGCGTAGGCTGGGTTGTTAAACCCAATCCATTGATGGCTTTTGGTCATGTTGGGTTTTAATCCAACCTACTTGCTGCGAAAAGCCCGATAAGAACAGACAAGGGAACTCAGGATGACATCGATGAACAAGGATGTGCCCGACCAGATTTTGGCTGTGTTGCCGAACCGGAGGCCGCTATGACTTCCGATGCGTTGCAATTCAGAGCCGCCACGACCGAGGATGCCGAGGACCTTCTCAAGCTACAGTACCTCTGCTATCAAAGCGAAGCAGCCATCTACGGGTACGACATTCAGCCGCTCACCCAGAGATTGGCCGAGGTCGTGCAGGAGATCGAAGAACAGCTGTCGTTCGTCGCCGTTCTTGACGGCCTAATCGTCGGCGGGGTGCGATCCCGTGTTGTCGACTCCGACGTGATCCTCGGCAAGCTCGTTACTCATCCCCGTGTCCAACGCAGAGGTGTCGGATCGCACCTCATGGCACTGGTTGAGAATGCTGCGCGTGACATTCCCGAGGTACACGCGGTCACGCTGTTCACAGGCTCTCGCAGCACCGACAACCTCCGGTTCTATCAACATCGTGGTTACCAGGTAACCCATACCGACGGCATAATGACATGGATGAGAAAGAGCCTTGACTGACACCCGTAGACTTCCCAAATCATCGAGCCAGTAGAGAATAGAGGCTTCTTCCCCCACAGGAGGAAGTGCGATGAAGAAGTCCCGATTCACCGAGAGCCAGATGCTGGCGATTCTTCAGGAGGGCGAGTCCGGTGTGCCCGTGGCGGAGGTCTGCCGCAAGCACAGCATCAGCCCGAGCGGTCGTTGAGCGAACGTTGAATCAATAGCCTGCTCACAAGGCAAGTGATCGGCGGCCATGGCAGACCGGATTGGAGCAAGCCCATGAACCATCGGGCTACGCAGGTCCGCACCCGGGCCCTCGTCCGGCTGAAAGTGCAGCTTCAGCAGATCAAAACGGGAGAACGCCTGATGCCCCGTCCCCGCGTTGCCCACACCACTGCACCACCCGTACCGCCCGGTCGCCCATAGCCCCTGTTGCGCAGCGTCATGCCCTGGGCAAGAACGCCGTGAAGACTGGCCATGCGCGGCGCGCGATGCTCACGCACGGCAGCATTGCCGATGTGCGCCCCCGGAATCAAAGCGGCAACGTGGTACGGTCGTGATGGCCACGCGCAACCTCAATACCTTGAGAAAAATGGCAGAATTTTGAGGGGCTCGAAGCACCTGGCGTCTGTTCCGGCTGTTTCTCGCGGCAATTCCACACCCAAAGCCACACCCACACTACACCTGCGCGCAACGCCAAACCCAAAGTCGCCGCCCACGCCGCCCCATCTCCACCACACCATGACCCATCCATCACTCATGCCTACGCGATCGCCCATGTCTTCCCCTTCCCTGTTCTCCAACACCCGCCGCACGCTGCTGGGCGCCGTCCTCGGTCTGGGCACGCTGGCGGCGCTGACCACCGTCCTGCCGTCGGTCGCGCAGGCGCAGCAGCAGGTGCTGCGCGTCACGGCCATTCCGGACGAAGCCCCTACCGAGCTGGCCCGCAAGTTCGAGCCACTGGGCAAGTACCTGGAAGCGCAGCTGGGTATGCCCGTCAAATGGACACCCGTGACCGATTACGCCGCAGCGGTCGAGACGCTGGTCAACGGCAAGGTCGATCTGGCCTGGTTCGGCGGATTTACCGTAGTGCAGGCGCTGCAGCGCTCGGGCGGCCAGGTGGTTCCGCTGGTGCAACGAACCGAGGATGAAGTGTTCCGCTCGGTGTTCATCACCCAGGCCGACAGCGGCATTGGCTCGCTCGCCGATCTGAAGGGCCACACCCTGGCCTTTGGCTCGCAAAGCTCCACCTCGGGCCATCTGATGCCACGTCATTTTCTGCTGGCCGAGCGCATCGACCCCGACACCGATCTGAAGCGCATCGCCTTCTCGGGTGCCCATGACGCGACCATTGCAGCGGTCGCCAGCGGCAAGGTCGATGCCGGTGCGCTCAACATCTCGGTCTGGGAGAAATTCGTGGCCGAGGGCAAGGTCGATCAGAAACGGGTCAAGGTGTTCTACACCACCCCGACCTATCACGATTACAACTGGACGGTGCACGCGAACATGGCACCCGCGCTGCAGCAGAAGATCCGTGCCGCATTTCTGGCGCTGGACCCGTCGAAGCCCGCCGACAAGGCCATTCTGGACCTGCAACGGGCCACCCGTTTCGTGCCCACCCAGGCCAGCAACTACGACAGCATCCGCTCGGCCGCCGAGAACGCGGGCCTGCTGCGCTGATCGAAGCCTGTCCCGGGTGTCCCGACCCACTTCGCAACATCATGCATTCCCAGCCCACGCCCCAGCCTCCTGCCATCCTGCTCAGCCAGGCATGCATCGCGCCTGCCGGTGCGGCTCGCCACGCTCAACCCTTGCTGCAGGCGCTGGATATGCAGATTGCACCCGGCGAGCAGGTCGCGCTGATCGGCGCCAGCGGTGCCGGCAAGACGACCCTGATGCTGGCACTGGCCACGGCATTGCCGCTGGCCGGCGGCAGCCTGCGGCTGTGGGGACAGTCATCCGACCGGCTCTCGACCCGCCAGCGCCAGCGTCTGCGGGCTTCGCTGTTCTACGCCCCGCAGGTCCCGCCGCTGCCGCCCCGGCAACGGGTGGTAGCGGCCGTGCTGGCCGGTTGTCTGCCACACATGGGGCTGCTGCACAGCCTGCGCACCCTCTGGCACCCGGCGCGCAGCGATGCCCTCCGGGCGCACGAGGCGCTCTGTGCCGTCGATCTGCCGGACAAGCTCTGGCAGCGGGTCGATCGGCTGTCCGGGGGCGAACGCCAGCGCGTCGGCCTGGCCCGTCTGCTGGTCTCGGAGGCCCGGCTGTGGCTGGTGGACGAGCCGCTGTCGGCGCTGGACCCGACCCGTGCCAGCCAAGTGATGGATACGCTGATCGACAGCGCCCGTGTTCGCGGCGTCACCCTGGTCTGCAGTCTGCACCAAGTGGAGGTAGCCCGCAGCCGCTTTGCGCGTGTCATCGCGCTGCAGAATGGGCGCATCGCCTATGATGGCCCGGCGTCCGGGCTGAGCGATGCACGCCTGCAGGCACTGTATGGCGGTACGCAGGCTTCAGGTGCGAGCCCCGCCTCGGCAAGCGCGCCGGGCTGAGGATCAGCTGCGACGGAAACGACGATCCCGATCACCGGCGCATCCGGTCCGCAGCCGGCCTGACCGATGCCGAACGCACCGCCTGCGCGCCGACCCTCATCACAAACCTTCGCTCAGACAGCGACCGGCCTGCGCAGCGCCATCCATTTCAGTCGGGCATGGTCGTAGACCCAGTTGAAAACCAGCGCATACACCGTGATCAGCAGGCTCAGACCCAGATCGGCGAGAAAAGCCTGCCACAGACTCAGCTGCATCAGATAGGCGATGACCGGGATGGTGACAGACCACCTTCAATCGAGGCGCATCTGATCGATTTGCTGAAACGCTTCTATGCATGACAAGATCGGGGCCACGGGCTAAGCCGCCCTCCGACCCCGCGATGCGAGTCCGGCACCTCAGCCCCTCCCTCCCCCCTCACCACCCGATGCTCCCGTGACCTTCGGCCCCGAAGCCCCCCAGGCTGCCATTCCCCAGACCGCTTCCGCCCCGCTGGCGGACCGGCACAACGAGACACTGCGCGACCCGGCACGACTACGGCGCTGGACGGCGCTGCTCGGCCTGCTGGTGCTGCTGTGGCCGCTTGCCGTGCTGACCGAGTTCAAGCCCTGGCAGTTGCTTGACCCACGCAGTCTGGAAGTGAGCTGGCGGTTTCTGGCCGACTTCGTGCCCCGTCGGCACGATGCAGCGTTTCTATGGCTACTGCTGCAGGAAAGCTGGCGCACGATCGCCATCGCCACCGCCGGACTGGCGCTGGCCTGGCTGATCGGCACCCCATTGGCGCTGATGGCCACCGGGCGTCTGTCGATCAGCGCCAGCAGCGGCCGCATGGCCCCGCTGTCACGCCTCATCCGGCAGACTGCCCGCTGGCTGCTGGTGGCGATGCGTTCGGTGCCCGAGCTGGTCTATGCGCTGATCCTGGTACGCGCTGCCGGGCTGGGGCCGACCGCCGGAGTGCTGGCGATTGCCATCGCCTATGCCGGCATGTTGGGCAAGGTCTATGCCGAGATCCTTGAAAGCGCCGACCCGCTCCCCAGCCAGGCACTGCTGGCTGCCGGCTGCGGCCGCCTCCAGGCACTGTGCTACGGTGCCCTGCCGCCCTGCACGCCGGAGTTGCTCAGCTACACCCTCTATCGCTGGGAATGTGCGATCCGCTCCTCGGTGGTGCTGGGTTTCGTCGGCGCCGGCGGCCTCGGCCAGTTGCTCGACAGCGCCGCCAAGATGTTCGCCGGCAGCGAGGTCAGTGCCACCCTGATCGTCTTCGTGCTGCTGGTCTGGCTCAGCGACCGCCTCAGCGCTTTCTTGCGGGGGCAACTGGCATGAGAGGAGCACATCATGGCTGAGCGCGCCTGCCCCCACGCCGGCAACCCAAGCGGACTGGCGGGCACGCCCTCCCGGCAGCGCCCGCCGCTGCCCCCACCGCCCGCGCCCCGCTACCGGCTCGGCCTGCTGCTGATGCTGACGCTGGCCCTGATCATCGCCAGCTTCCGGGCACTCGATCTGCAATGGGCCGAGCTGCTCGCACCCGGCTCGCTGGCCAGCATGGGCACCTTCATCGGCAGCTTCTTTCCGCCCGAAACCAGCCCGGCCTTTCTGACGAAGACCGCTTGGGCCGCCCTCGAAACCTTGGCGATGTCGCTGCTGGGCACGCTGCTGGCGGCGGCTTTCGGGTTGCTGCTGGCCCTGCCCGCCAGCCAGCAGGCCCACCCGCTGCAGCGCTGCCTGCGCACGGGCGCCCGCCTGTTGCTGAACGTGCTGCGCGCCGTGCCCGAACTGGTCTGGGCGGTACTGCTGCTGGTGGCGGCCGGCCTCGGTCCGATGGCCGGCACCCTGGCACTGGCCCTGCACACCGCCGGTGTCCTGGGCCGGCTCTTTGCCGAAAGCATCGAGAACGCCGCGCCCGAACCCGCCGATGCACTGAAGCGCCACGGCATCGGCCCCGGCCGCACCCTGCTGTGGGCCACCCTGCCACAGATCGCCCCGCAGCTGATCTCCTACGCCCTGTACCGTTGGGAGAACAACATCCGCGCCGCCGCCGTGCTCGGTGTGGTCGGTGCCGGCGGCCTTGGCCAGATGCTCAGCTACCATCTTGGCCTCTTTCATCTGCGCGAAACCTGCACCGTCCTGCTCGCCATGCTGATGCTGGTCGCGCTGGTCGATGGCGCCTCCTTCGCCATTCGGCGGGCGATGCGGTGAAGCATTCTGTCTGGCAGCCCGGCTCACCGTTGCGTCCCTGTTTTTTGGGCTGCGCGGATGTGATCGGGCATGACAGGCTCTAGAATGTCGCCTCGACTGCGGCTGAGTCTCTTTTGCT
>JBHADS010000202.1:0-3270 GCA_041855185.1 Lautropia sp.
CCTGGCGCTGCGCATCGAGCAGAGCAGCCGCAGCGCCCTGGCGCTGGCGCAGTTCCTCGAAAAACATCCGAAGGTGGCCCGCGTCAATTATCCGGGGCTGCCCAGCCATCCCCAGTACGAGATTGCCCACGCACTGTTCAAGTCCGGCTCCTGGCTGATGTCCTTCGATCTGAAGGACCCGACGCAGATGCTGGCGGTGCTCAACCGGCTGCGTCTGCCCCTGCACGCCACGGGCCTGGGGGATACCCGTTCGCTGATCATTCCGGTGGCGCCCACCATCTACAACGAGACCCCGCCCGAGGAACGGGCGCTGATGCACATCACGGATGGGCTGGTGCGGGTGTCGGTGGGGCTGGAGGACACCGAGGATCTGCTGGCCGATTTCGCGCAGGCACTGGATTGATGCCGGCCATGCACCATGCCGGGGCGCCGTTGGCGCGTTTCCAGCGACGACGGTGCTTCATTCCGGTGCAGGCGCCCCATCCCGGGGCATCGCCGGGCGGGGCGGCAGCGGGTCTGTGCGGGTCGCTTCGCCCGCGGCAGGGTGGCACGAAAATTGCATGATCCCCGCAAGGGGGCGGGCGCCGGACGAGCTTGGCAGAGCGCACCGCTTTCCTTCGCGCCGACTGCACTGGGTGATGGGCGCGGTCGCCCGGGTGGCCGGGCGGTCAGACGGAAGAGAGATCATGCTTTACTACAACGAGATGAGCGATGAGCGTGCCGGGGTGCGTGCTCATTACCGTGGCCTCGATCAGTGGCTGCGGGACACACCGGCCGAGCGGATCCGGGCCAAGCGGGCCGAGGCCGATGTGGCATTCAGCAAGGTCGGCATCACCTTCGCGGTCTACGGCGAAGGTGAGGGCGTCGAACGGCTGATTCCCTTCGATGTGATTCCCCGCATCATCCCGGCGGCCGAGTGGCAGCAGCTGGCGGCGGGGCTGCGGCAGCGGGTGCATGCGCTGAATGCCTTTCTGCACGACATCTACCACGATCAGGCCATCCTGCGGGCCGGGCGCATCCCTGCCGCGCAGGTGCTGGGCAATTCGCAGTACCGCCCCGAGATGCAGGGCGTCGACGTGCCGGCCGGCATCTATGCCCATGTCGCCGGCATCGACGTGGTGCGTGCCGGCCAGGGCGAGTTCTATGTGCTGGAGGACAACCTGCGGGTGCCTTCCGGCGTGTCGTACATGATGGAGGGGCGCAAGATGATGATGCGTCTGTTCCCCGAGCTGTTCTCGATCTATCGGATCGCCGGCGTCCATCACTACCCCGACATGCTGTTCGAGAAGCTGAAGGCGGCCGCGCCGCGTGGCATCAGCGATCCGGTGGTGGTCGTGCTGACGCCGGGCGCCTACAACAGCGCCTATTTCGAGCATACCTTTCTGGCCAAGCAGATGGGGGCCGAGCTGGTCGAGGGCCGGGATCTGTTCGTGCAGGAGAACAAGGTCTACATGCGCACCACCCAGGGACCGGTGCGGGTGGATGTGATCTACCGGCGCATCGACGACGATTTTCTCGATCCGCTGGTCTTTCGGCGCGAATCGGTGCTGGGGGTGCCGGGGCTGCTCGATGCCTATCGGGCGGGCAACGTGACCCTGGCCAATGCGATCGGCACCGGCGTGGCCGACGACAAGTCGATCTATCCCTATGTGCCCGAGATGATCCGCTTCTATCTGGGCGAGGAGCCGCTGCTGAACAACGTGCCGACCCATGTCTGCCGGCGCCCCGAGGATCTGAAGTACGTGCTGGAACACCTGCCGGAGCTGGTGGTGAAGGAAGTGCACGGTGCCGGCGGCTATGGGATGCTGGTCGGGCCGAAGGCGTCACGGGCCGAGATCGAGGCGTTCCGGGAGCGGCTGCTCTGCCATCCCGACAACTACATCGCGCAGCCGACGCTGGCGCTGTCGAACTGTCCGACCTTCGTCGAGGAAGGCGTGGCCCCGCGTCATGTGGATCTGCGCCCCTTCGTGCTGTCGTCGGAGCGGAGCATCGACATGGTGCCCGGCGGCCTGACGAGGGTGGCGCTGCGGGAGGGGTCGCTGGTGGTCAACTCCTCGCAGGGCGGTGGCACCAAGGACACCTGGGTATTGGAGGAGTAAGCACCATGCTGTCGAGAACCGCCGACCATCTGTTCTGGATGGCACGCTACATGGAACGGGCCGAGAACCAGGCGCGCCTGCTCGAATCGACCTGGCTGATCTCGCTGGTGCCCTCGGCTTCGGAGCGCGAGAGCCTGAACTGGCAGGCCGTGATCGGGCTGAACAGTCTGGAGTCCATGTTCGCTGCCCGCTATGCCGGCCGCGAGGCGCAGGATGTGCTGCGCTTCATGATCACCGATCCCGACAACCCGTCGTCGATCTACAACTGTCTGCGTCTGTGCCGCGAGAATGCGCACGCGGTACGCGGCACGATCACCACCGAGATGTGGGAGATCATCAACGCCACCTGGCTGGAGATGCGCACCAGAACCTTCGAGCAGATCGCCAGCGGGGGCTTTGCCGCCTACTTCGAGTGGGTGAAGATGCGTTCCTCGCTGTCGCGGGGCGTGACACTCGGCACGATGCTGCAGGACGAGTGCTATCACTTCATCCGCCTCGGGACGCTGCTTGAGCGGGCCGACAGCACCGCGCGCATCCTCGACATCCGCCATCATGCGATGGGGGGACAGGCGGTGGATACCCTGCGGGCGGCCGCGCCGGACACCGCTGCTGTCGCACCATCATCCGCTGGCCGGGAGGGGCAGCGTCCCCTGCCGTCGGGCACGGGGGACATCCCGCGGGAAACCGGCCTGGACAGCCAGCCGGTGTCGCACCACGACGAGAACGAGCATTACCGCTGGGCTGCACTGCTGCGTTCGGTGTCGGCCGTCGAAGCCTATCGCCGGGCCTATCGGGATTCGGTGACGCCGTCGCGGGTGCTGCATCTGCTGATCCTGCATCCGCAGATGCCGCGCTCGCTGAGCCTGTGCCTGAAGGGGGTGCTGCGCAACCTGGAGGCGGTGGCCAACCAGAATTCCGGCGAGGTGTTGCGTCAGGCCGGCAAGCTGCAGGCCGATGTCCAGTTCGTCCGGGTCGACGAGATCCTGGAGCATGGGCTGCACGAGTGGCTGGATGGCATCATTGCCCGGCTGTATGTACTGGGACAGGCCATCAGCCGGGACGTGCTGATGGCCGACGAGAATTTCTGAAGCCAAGAGAAGCCGAACATGACTTATTGCGTCGCCATGCGACTGGATCAGGGCATCGTCGCCCTGTCCGATTCGCGCACCAA
>JBHADS010000203.1:0-4014 GCA_041855185.1 Lautropia sp.
AGCGGCCTTCGGCATCGGTGCGCGTCGACAGGCTGATGGCACCGATGCCGGGCAGCGTGCCGTCCAGCCGGATGCACTGGGCAGGCAGCGCGCGGTCGTCCGGGTCGAAACGATTGTTCTGGTCGAGGTCGGCAAAGCTGCGGTCGGACAGGCCGGCGCCAACGGCGGCGATGCCGACACTCAGATCGTCCTGCGAGACGACATAGAGCAGTGAGGCGTTTGGCGCGACCGGGGCCATGCCCGCCCGGTTGCTCAGTCGGTCGCCGGGTTGGGCACGCACCGGGTCGGTGGCCAGCCGCAGCTTCAGTTCATAGGGAGTATTGGCCGCCAGCGAACTCAGTGCCGGGCTGATGCGCACGGCGGTGCTGTCGCCGATGCTGGCCGGGCAGTCGGTGCTGCCCAGTTCCTGAGCCAGGCACCAGCGGGTGCTGCCACCGGGTATCTGGTTGCTGGCGTGGCGCGGGTCGTTGTGAATGGCGGCGGGGTCGCGCCGGGTGTAGTAGATGCGCGCGCCGGGATCGATATCGGCAGGGCTGACGCTGTGCAGGCGATAGGCGCCGGGCTGAAAGCGCGAGGCGGGCGTGCGGGCGGCGAAACCGAGCGCCGGGTTGGCCGTGCCGTCACCCACGAAGGGCAGAATGTCGATGATGTCGGGCAGGTCCGCCGCCGGGAGGGCTTCGCCCGCCGAGATGAAGCGCAGCCGGTACTCGATGGGGTCGCCGGCTTCGACGGTGTCGCGGTTGACCAGTTTCTCTTGCAGGAAGCCCTGGGCCGTCTTGACGACGAGACGCAGCTGTTGTGCCTTGAGGCAATCACCATAGTCCTGGGTGTTCGGGTCGAAGCGGCAGTCCTGCTGGTGATCGTAGGCGCCACCGTCGACACTGGCGGGCAGGATCAGCTGTGCATCGTCGGGCAGGGTGGCGCGCAGCTGGGCCTGGAAGCTGATCGGCGGCAGGGCGGGGGCATGTTCCTCCTGGCCAAGAAAGGGCTTCTGGGGCGGATAGGTCCAGACCAGCGTCGTCAGGCCGCTGGCCGGGCTGTTGGGGATGATCTGGGGTTCGGCCGGTTGGCCGCCCCGTGTCGCCGAGCCCCGCAGGTAGCGCAGCCCGTCGGGCAGAACCTGCTTCACGGTCACGATGCCGTCGATGGGCGGGTAGAGGGTGCTGTAGGTCGGCGTCAGCTCGATGCCGAGCACGGTGTTGGCTGCCACCGGGTTGGTGCCGGCATCGGCGGGCTGGGTGATCCGCTGCTGCAGCCGGGTGGTCGTCATCGTCGGCACGGCTTGCACATGGTCGATCAGCCACTTGCCGTCGTTGTGCGGATGGTTGTCGGCGTAGGCAAAGATCTTGTTGCGGATGATCGAACCGAAGGCGATGGGGCTGCCGGCCTGGCGCTGCGGTGCCGGCGGATGCTCGACATGGACGGAGCCTGCCCAGCGCTCGCGCAGGCGCAGGCCGAACACCAGGGCGCCCATGTTCTCCCCGCCGAGCAGCTGGGGCCGTTGGAAGCGGACATAGACCAGGCCGCCCGCGGCCTCGGCTTCCTGCCAGGTGTCGAACCAGCGGATGCCCGGATCATCGCAGCGCGCCTGCGAATAGGCCGATTGTCCAGTGGCCGGCTCGTTGTCGTAGACATTGCCGATGCTGTCGGTGGACGCGAAGTAGGGGGAGGCACCGGCGGGTGGCGCGCCGAAGCGGATGATGGTGCCCGGCGCATCCAGGCCGACGGAATTGAAATGGGGGGCGGGGTCGAAGGCGCTGCGGTCGATCTTTTCGCAGAGCATCGCATTGTTCAAGGGCACCGAGCCGAAGTTGGTGATGCGCATGTACACATACGCGCTCTGCCCGGGGGCCATCTGGTTGACGTGCTGGTCGTCCCGCACGTTGGGGTCCGGGAAGCTGCCCCACGGTGCCGCCAGCCTGTCCGGCCCGAAATTGGACATGATCGACAGGAGCAGCTGGTTGGTCAGCGTGAAGGCGCTGGAGCGGTCCTGGGTGGGGCTGTGATGCTGGAGCGCCTGCCCTGAAATCGAGCGCCCGCTGACACGCAGCAGGCTCAGGGTGTTCCATACCGGCTGGTTGACCGGGTAGTCCTTCAGATCCGTCCACAGGACCAGCGCCTTGTTGGCGACCCAGGCGTCGGTGGCCGGCACCCCATTGTTGGCGTTGTAGGTTCGGGTCGGTGTGTGTTCGAGGCGGGTATCGACGCCGTTGAGCTGCAGCCCGACCGTCCGGTTGCCGAGGTCGAGATGGCTGACCTCGCAGTCTCCGCCATTGGCCACGAAGAAGGCGTTGGTGCTGGCATCGGGCCCGCTGTCGTTTACCCGGTCGTGCGCGTTCACATGATCACCGGCGAGCTTGCCCGGGCTGCCCAGGCCGGGACTTCCGCATCCATCGGCGAAGCTGCCGGAGGGGAGGTTGGCCGGGGTGGGGGTGTTGGCCGGTGTGCGCCAGTCCACCAGCCGCACCGATGACTGATAACCCGATAAATCCAGCTCGATCTGGATCGGCGTGCTCGGGTCGAGCTGCTCGACCCCCTTGCGGCCGTGACCGTTGGGGTGACGGGCGATCACGCCGATCAGATGGCGGTGAAAGAAGCCGTCCTCGCCATTCGGACCGCTGCCCGCCAGGAAGCCATGCGCCCGCGGGATGCCATGAAAGCTGTTGTCGAGCTTGATGTCGTAGAAGGGGGCGGCACTGATGCGTACCGTGCCCGGTGTGCTGCTGAACCGGGGTTGCACCTGGCTGCGCGAGCTGATCTGCAGTGCGGGAGCTGGCAGCAGGTTGCCGTTGCGGTTGCTGCCCAGCACCAGGGCTGGCAGTTGCAGCGTGCGTGCACCGCTGCTGTCGAAGTCGCTCAGACGGCAGCTGATCCGTTGCCGGTCTGTCGAGAGAGAGGAGCCTGCCTCGCAGCCCACGGGCAGGTGCTGCCAGACGGCGATGGGCTGGCCACCGGCGTCGGCAGGCAGGGTCAGCTGCACCACGATGTCCTGCTCGGCACCGACCGAGTTCAGTTGCAGCTGGTAGCGCACTTCGTCGTGGGTGCGGACGACAAGGTTCTGCGGGCCGCTGTCCATGCCCGGTGCGTCGGAACTGTCGAAGCCCGGGGTGCCGTCGTGCAGGATGCTGAAAGCCGCTTGGTCCAGGACTGCGTGGGCCGGTCCGGCCGACAGGCCGAGTGCGGCCAGCAGGCTCCCGAGAAGCGGCCGAACGGCGGCAGGGGAGAGGCGGCGTGCCCGCAGGCGGGTGCGGCAGAAAACGAGCGCGGGCATGGCAGATGACTCGTGGCGCATGGGGCCGGAATCCGGCCGGAGGGTGTGGGTGGCGGTCGGGGGCGTTCCCCGGGGCGGGCGCGACGCCGACACGGTGCCCGATGCGCGACGGCGCCCGACCCCGATTCTGGCTGGGGCAGCCGTCTGGCCCATCGGTGCCGGGACTGCCGGCATCCTGGATGGGATGGACGGGGCGTCGATGATGCGTGGGGGTCTGCCGGCCCCCACGGGAGGCTCAGCGTCGGCGCTTGGGCGCGCTGGCCAGACCGCCGCGCAGGGCGTTGAGCAGGATGGCGATGGTGGTGCCGTTGTGCAGCACCGATGAGGCGATCGGGCTGAGCGAGCCGACGGCGGCGCCGGCGAGAATGCCCGTATTGGCGGCCACCGTCAGCTTGAAGTTGTTGCCGATGTGACGCAGGGTAGCGTTGGCGACTTCCTTGGCGTCGGCCACCCGACCGATGTCGTCTTCGAGCAGGGCGATGTCGGAGGTGAGCCGTGCCAGGTCGGCGCCCCGGGCCATGGCGATGCCGACGTGGGCGCCGGCCAGGGCCGGGGCGTCGTTCATGCCATCGCCGACGAAGGCGATCTTTGCGCCTTCCTGCTTGAGCTGGCTCAGCAGGGCTGCCTTGTCCTCGGGCAGCAATTGGGCGTGGTAGGCGTCCAGTTGCAGTTCTTCGGCCAGCTCGGCGGCACGGCTGACGTGGTCGCCGGTCAGCATGATCAGGCGCTTGGCGCCGAGCCTG
>JBHADS010000204.1:0-4464 GCA_041855185.1 Lautropia sp.
AGCAAAAGAGACTCAGCCGCAGTCGAGGCGACATTCTAGAGCCTGTCATGCCCGATCACATCCGCGCAGCCCAAAAAACAGGGACGCAACGGTGAGCCGGGCTGCCAGACAGAATGCTTCACCGCATCGCCCGCCGAATGGAGTACGGTGAAACCGGCCTTGGTGAAGCAGGAAGCAAGCAGCAGATTGAGTCAGAAATGACCGGGTTTGCGTAGCTACGGCGGAACGGTGTCGGGTCGGATGCCGCGCCGCCTGGCCCGCGGGGCCGGGGCGAGACCATCGTGATGAAACGGTTGTAGCCGGAGAGAAGAAGTCCAGATCTTTCTGGACGTTGCAATCATTGTAGGCGATGCCCTGCTGCACTGGGCCTTGCGGCAGGGCTGTTCATCGTTGACGACCGCTTGGACTGATGCCGAAATAACGTTTGTACTCGCGGCTGAACTGACTGGGGCTCTCGTAGCCGACTTGATACGCGGCGTGGGCAATGGCGGCGTTCTCTTCGCCAATCAGGCGCTTGGCTTCCATCAGGCGCAGGGACTTCTGGTACTGCAGGGGCGAGAGGCTGGTGATTCGCTTGAAATGGTCATGGAAGCCCGACAGCGACATGCCGCACAGGGCAGCCAGGGTTTCGATGGGCACGGTTTCCCGAAAATGCGTTTGCAGGTAACGGGTGGCTTTGGCGATTTTCTGTGTGCTGGAGCCAAACTGCACCATGTGCGCCAGTTTGCCGCCTTGCTCGCCGGTCAGCAGCCGGTAATGGATCTCCTGCTGGATCAGCGGTGCAAGAAAGGCTATGGAGCCTGGATTTTCGTGCAAGAGCAGGAGGCGTTCAAAAGCGTTCTCCAGCTGGCGATCCAGCGCCCATTGGGCAAATGCGCTGGTGGGCTCCGTGTGGCGGGTGGGGGAAACGGGGTGCTTCAGCAGGATGCGCCGAACCGTCGCCAGATCGATCTTCATCGACAGCACCACGAACGGTTCCGCGGGCGTGGCCCTGGCAATTGTGCCGCACAGGGGAATGTCCACCGGGCAGAACATGAAGTGCCGGGGGTCAAACAGAAAGCGCTGCTCACCCAGCCGCACTTCGCGCTCCCCCCTCAGCACGATGCAGATGCTGGGCTCCTGAATGACGTTCTCGTACGAGAATGGCCGGTCACTGTGATGGATGATCAGGCCATCGATCGGTGAACGATAGGTCTGGTTGTGCGGGATGGTCCTGATCCAGCGTGCGAAGTCATCGTCTGAAAGCATCGTCTGAGCGCATCAAGGTCTGGAGAAATAGGCAAGTCTTCTGGATGAACGGTATACCGCCATGCTCCGTGCCGTCAATACAATGAAGGCATTCCGGCGTGGAATGAAGTCCGCGCTTCAATCAGTACAGGAGCATGAACATGAAGATCTTCTACAAGACATCCGCGACGGCAACGGGCGGCCGCGACGGCCGGACCCAGGTTGACGATGGTTCCATCGGTTTTGATCTGGTCAGCTTTCAGAACCAAAGCGGCAAACAGGGAACGAATCCGGAACAGCTTTTTGCGATGGGTTATGCCGCATGTTTCGACAGTGCGCTGAACCACGTCGCCCCCATACTGGGATTGAAGCCCACATCGTCGAGCACGACCGTGGGTGTGGGCATTGGTCAGAAGGCCGATGGTGCATTTTCGCTGGATCTGGACATCACCATCACGGTTGCTGGCTTGAGCGTGGACGAGGCAAAAGCCCTGATCGAAAAAGCTCACGCCGTGTGCCCGTATTCCAATGCCACCCGTGGCAACGTCGACGTGCGCCTGCACGTGAACGTGGTGCAGTCCTTCGATCTTTGATCAGCTGCGCAGCAGACCTCGCCCTTCAGGGCGAGGGAAGGATATCGATGGCAGGGGATGCTCAGCCGCCCTGCGCGGACGCCTGCTTCGCCTGCAGCGCACCATCGATTTCATCGGCACGTCGGGCGGCCGGGCGCTGCCCGTGTTTTTCGACAAAGGCGGCGAACGCCGGGCGCGGCTCCAGCAACTTGAATTGCAGATACCAGCCCACATAAGCGGCCACCAGCAGATCGGCGGCGGTGAAGGTGTCGCCGGCCAAATGCTCGCGGTCTTTGAGGGCGGCTTCCAGCGTGTCGAGCAGCTCTTGCTCGGTGCCGAAACCGGCCATCTCGGGCTTGGGCAGGGCGGAGCCGCTGGCCTTGGCCGTCATCAATTGCTCCAGCGGCGCCATGATGCTGATCCACCGGTAATAGCTGCCACGCTCGGGACTGCCCACGGGCGGCGCGAGCTTCTTCTCGGGCACGAGGTCGGCCAGATACAGGCAGATGGCAGCGGTTTCGGTAATCACGGTATCGCGATGCTTGAGCGCCGGCACCTTGCCCATCGGATTGATGGCGCGATATTCGGGCGCCTTCATCGTGGTGCCGTACTCCAGCAGTACGGTGTCGTAGGGCAGGCCGGTTTCTTCCAGCATCCAGCGGGCGACACGGCCGCGCGACATCGGGTTCGTATAGAGGGTGAGGCTCATGCGGTGCTCCTGAGAGGGCATTGAAAAGGAAGGCGTCCCGGCAACGGAACTGGCCCCTGCATGGCGTGCAGCATAGCGTGGCCGGCTGTCAGTTTCTGTCAGCAGTGGGGCAGCTCGCCTCAGCCCGATACGTTCGACCACACGGCCAGCTCGTTGCCTGCCGGGTCACGAAAATGGAAGCGCCGTCCGCCGGGGAAGCTGAAAATCTCCCGGGTGATTTCACCGCCGGCAGCCAGCACGTTCTGCCGGGCGGCTTCCAGCCGGTCACTGTAGATCACAACCAAGGGTTGTGGACAGGTGCCGGCTTGGCTGCTGATGCCAGTACCGATGCCGCTGTCCCGCGCCTGTGTGTCGCTGTAATCATCGCCCCAGTCCTGATAGCGCCAGCCGAAGACCTGGGTATAGAAGGCTTTGGCAGCGCGCAGGGTATCGGCGTCGGGCGCGGGAAACTCGATGAAGTCGATGTGCTTGGGTGTGGGCATGATGGTGCCTGGATTCAACTCAGGGGAAGGGGAACAGGCCAGTTGAGGCGGGGGTCAGTATATGCTGCCACACCAGTTCGGCAAAGCTGGCGGACACTTCAAAGTGGCCGTAGCGCAGTTGCCGGGTGTAGCGGGGCCATTCGGGGTGCAGGCGCACGATGCTGATGGGGCATTCCTGCGCGATGGCCAGATAGTCCACGTTGCGGCGCCAGGGGAAGCCTTGGAGACGACGCCCACCCAGTATTTCATGGTGCTCCCTTGGCGCGTCGGGTTGTGCTTTTCGGTTTCATAAGTTTCGTCGCGTGCAGCTCGGCGGCCACCAGTTCCTGGTTGTGTGCCAGAGCCTGCACGACCCAGTGCTCAAGCTGGGGCAGGGCGGTTTCGTCCAGGTCGATGTAGCCGCGGTATTCCCGGCCTTTCATGACTGTGGTGCGCACACCTTCGTGCTGCAAGGCTTGCTCATGCGCGGCCTTGCCGATGCGCAGCATCACCTCGCAGCCATCGCGTCCGCTGATGGCCACGCACATTTTTCCGTTGACCATGAAGGCCAGGCCGCCGAACATCTTTTTCTCATGGATGTCCTGCAGCCTGGTGCCATTGGGTAGATGCTGAGCAAGCAGGCGGCGGATATGGGCAGCCATGTCGGTGTTGGCAGGCATGATGGTGCTCCTGTGCATGGGGTCAAGGGGCCGGAAAGTCTGGCTGGCAGGCGCCCAGCGCAGCAAAGGCTGGGCAAGTGCCTGGTTCTCACCGATGATCGGTGTTTGCTGCGTATCCGGGCGTGAAAGCGCTGGGGGGGAATCGTTACCAGTCTGCGGTCTCGTCGCTGCCACCCCAGGCGGCGGGAAAGGCCCGGTAGTGGGGCAAGTCGTCCACCACCGGCAGCACGGAGTGCTGGCATTGCACGTGCATCTGCGGCTCAAAGGTGCCGGGCGGCAGCAAGAAGGCGTTGACGCTGCGCAGTCCCCTCCCGGCCAAGTTGGGCGATGGGCGGCTGGGCCAGGGTCAGGTGTACTCTGCCGCAGGGGCAGTGGGCGTGCAAGGGAGTTTGGGGCGTCGGAAAATTCATGAAGTGGCTGGAGCGTGTCATGCGCTTGTACGTCCCCGAGACGGCGTCTCTGGGCATGCAGAGCGAGGTGAGTGAAGAGCCCCACAGTATGCACATACCCCCTGTCAGTTTCCGTCAGCAGCTTCGAGGCCGCAGCTCATCTGTTGGCGCCAGCGGTGCAGCAGTTGGGGGCGGCGTTCGGGATAATGCTCGCCGGTGTCGGTGAGCTGCTGCACGCGGTCGGCACGGAAGTGGCGGAAGTCCTGTCGCAGTTCGCACCAGGCGGCGATCAGGCGTGCGTGCTGGAAGAAAGCCATTGCGAAGGGCCAGATGCGGCGCTGGCTGGGATGGTCTTTCTCGTCGCGATAGTCGAGCAGCAGGATGCGCTCGTGGCGGATGGCTTCGCGCAGGGTGGGCAGCCAGTGC
>JBHADS010000205.1:0-4191 GCA_041855185.1 Lautropia sp.
AGCGCCTTGAGGCTGTCGGACATCAGCACCATGCCCAACAGAAACAGGCCGATGCCACCGGCAAGGGTGCTGAGATCGGAGAACATGGACGGAAGGGGATCGACGGGGTTGAACGGTTGAACGGGGACGAAGCCAGCCAACACGCCGCGCGATGAAAAATGTCTCCGTCCTGTCATGCGTGTGCCGCCCGGTCCGCCCAGGTTTGAAGGCGGCGGCAGGGCCGCCCGGGCGTAAGACACGCTTCAGTACGAATCTACATCAGCGCGCCCGGTTGCGCTCGGGATCGCCGCCCGACGGCGCTTCAGGGGGTTGGCGCTGCATCCGATCGTCGTGTGGATAATACGCTTTGCCGACCCCCGACCTCTGCCGAGTCCCTGGCGATGAAAACCTCTGTCGAACACGATGCGCGCCCCTGGGCGGTCTTTCTGATCTTTCTGCGTCTGGGGCTGAGTTCCTTCGGGGGGCCGGTGGCCCACCTCGGTTACTTCCGGGATGAATTCGTGACGCGCCGTCGCTGGCTGAGCGAGGCCGCCTACGCGGATCTGGTCGCGCTCTGCCAGTTCCTGCCCGGCCCGGCCAGCAGTCAGGTCGGCATCGCGCTGGGGCTCTCCCGCGCCGGTTATGCCGGTGCGCTGGCGGCCTGGGCGGGCTTCACGCTGCCCTCGGCGCTGGTGCTGATCCTGCTGGCGCAGGGGATCGTCCATCAGGGCGACGCCCTGCCTGTTGGTCTGCTGCACGGTCTCAAGGTGGCGGCGGTGGCCGTGGTGGCGCAGGCCGTCTGGGGGATGGCGCAGCAGTTGTGCCCGGATCGGATCCGGCGGGGCATCATGACGGCCACCGCCTGCTGCGTGCTGTTGCTGCCCGTGGCCGGCGCGCAGCTTGTGGCCCTGCTCGTCGCGGCCGGGCTGGGGCTGCGGTGGGTCCATCCCACGCCTGCGTCGGCGCAGGGGCATCTGCCGGTCCGAATCCGGAAGCGCGCGGCATTGGCCTGGCTCGCGCTCTTTCTGGGGCTGCTGATCGGCCTGCCGCTGGCGGCGGCGCTTCTCGACAGCCGGGCGCTGTCGCTGGTGGATGCGTTCTACCGGGCCGGATCGCTGGTTTTCGGGGGCGGGCACGTGGTGCTGCCGCTGCTGCAGGCCGAGGTCGTGCCCACCGGCTGGGTGGATGCGGATGTGTTCATGGCGGGCTACGGGGCGGCACAGGCCGTGCCGGGGCCGCTCTTCACCTTTGCGGCCTTTCTGGGGGCTGCCATGCAGCAGCCGCCCTCCGGTTGGGGCGGCGGCGTGATCTGTCTGCTGGCCGTCTTTCTGCCGTCCTTTCTGCTGGTGGCCGGCACCTTGCCCTTCTGGGAGGCGCTGCACCGCAATGCACGGATGCAGGCGGCGCTGGCCGGTGTCAATGCCGCCGTGGTGGGCTTGCTGCTGGCCGCGCTCTATCAGCCGGTCTGGACCAGCGCCATCCATCGGCCTCAGGACTTTGCGCTGGCGCTCGTGGCCCTGACGGCGCTGATGGTCTGGAAGCTGCCGCCCTGGGCGGTGGTGGGCGCCGCCGGCCTGATCGGATGGGGGCTGGGCTGAGCAAAGCGCTGGGTTGAGCAAAGGACCGCGGATGAGGAAGAGACCGGGTTGAAGAAGGGGGTGGGTGGAGCAGAGGGCCGGGTTGAGCAAAGCGTTGGGTTGAGGAGGGGGCCGGACGGTGGCCTCCGATTGCATGGGATGGGTCCACGTCGGACGCCATCGAAACCGGGAACGGAACCAGGAGAGGAAGATGAAACTGAAGCCAAGCATGCTTCGTTGTCTGTTGGCTGCGGCGGCTGCCTGCTGCACGCTGTCGTCGGCTGGGGCGCAGACGGCGCTCAACCAGTGGCCCGACGAGGCTGCCCGCAAGCTCGATGCGCTGATCGCGCAGCACGCCAACAAGGGCGAATACGCGGTCTTCGACATGGACAACACCAGCTATCAGTACGATCTGACCGAGGCCTTGCTGCCCTATCTGGAGGCCAAGGGGGTGCTGACGCGCGAGCAGCTCGATCCGGCGCTGAAGCTGATCCCCTTCAAGGACAGTGCCGGGCAACGGGAAAGCCTCTATTCCTATTACGTGCGACTGTGCGAAATCGATGATCTGGTCTGCTATCCGTGGATCGCCCAGTCCTTCGCCGGTCTCAGCCTGAAGGCGCTGAAAACCCATCTCGACGAGATGCTGGCCGGGCAGAAGCCGATTCCGGTCCGCTACTACGAGGGCGACAAGCAGGTGGAGGCCACGGTGAAGCCGCCGAAACCCTTTGCCGGGATGCAGCAGCTCTATGCCCGGCTGCAGGCCAATGGCATCAAGGTCTACGTGATCACCGCAGCCAACGAGGAGCTGGTCCGCATGGTGGCCTCCGACCCGAAATATGGCTACAACGTGCCGCCCGAGAACGTCATCGGCGTCAACGTGCTGCTGAAGGATGCGCGCAGTGGCAGGCTGGACACCTCCCGCTTTCAGATCAAGCGAGGCGAGTACGATCCGGCCGCCAACCTTGCCAACATGCGCTTCACCGCCTATCTGGTCAATCCGATGACCTGGTACGAAGGCAAGTACGGCACCATCGTCGGCTGGATCGACCAATGGCGCAAGCCGATCCTGGTGGCCGGCGATACCCCGATCTCGGATGGCTACATGCTGCTGAACGGCACCGATGTCGCCAAACAGGGCATCCGCGTCTGGGTCGATCGCAAGTCCCGGTACACCGAGCAGATCGGTCAGTGGCGCGAGCAGGCGGCCAAGGCCCAGCAGGCGCTGGGTCAGCCCGCCACCGCCGACCAGAACTGGATCACCGTGACCCCGGCGCAGCTGCATCGCTGAGCCGGCAGCGGTCGATGAGGCGCATCATGCCGTGTCCCGGTGCACGGCATGCGCGTTCCGATCCGTGCAGCTCGCCGCTCACTCGCCCGGGCAACCGCCCGAAGGGTCCATGATCGGCAGCTCCCACATCAGATCGATCAGCCGCTCGTCGTCCATCGGTGGCAGTCCCTGCTTGATCCGCCGTGTCGCCACGCTGTCGAGCTGCGCCAGTTGGGCCGGGCCGGGCACTGCCGGCCGTTCGCTGAAATACTCGAACCAGGGCAGCCCCTGCGCGGTGTAGTCCTGGGCGCTGGGTGCTTTGCCCGGCGGCATTTCGCCGGTTGCCGCCTGCCATTGCGCGCTGTTCAGCAGGTGGATGGTGCAGCTCAGCCCCCGACGCTGATCCCAGGCATCCAGGCCGTAGCTGTCCCGGTAGATCTGCTGGCGCATCAGTCCGCCGGGGGCGAGTCCCAGTGATTGGCAGCAGGACGCCCCCGGCACGAAGTCCTCGTCCTCGGGCAGCATGGCCGCCTGCCTGGCTCTGCGGGCTGCTGCTTCGGCACGCTGGCGTTGCAGCGCCTCCCAGACGGCTTGCTTCATCGGGTAGACGCTGATTCGCAGGCCGCCCCGGGCCGCGTCGCCCAGCAGCTGCTCCTCGGCGGTATAGCCTTGTCCCAGCGGCATGGCCACGAACTGTCGGATCAGATCTTTCTGGACGCAGAAACCGTCGAGCCAGGGTTGCAGGGTCGAGACCAGATAGTTCTGCGGTTCGGCCTGCAAGCCTTCGCGCCAGCGCTCGCCGGTCAGCGCATCGATGTCACCGGCCGCGATCCGGATCGCGCAGGGGAAGCTGTCATCACGAAACGCGCCCGTGCCAAGACTGATCCACATCGCTTCGGACTGATACATCGGCAGCAGCACGGCCGTGCCGAGGGCGTCGGTGGCCCAGCGCAGCGGAAAGCGCCCCAGCCCCGGTGGCAGCGGGTAGTCGCGGTTGTCATCCGGGATGCGCAGGGTGCGCATGAAGCGGAGGTCGGCCCGCGCCTCGGGATGGATGTCGGGAAAGCGAAAGACCAGGGCGTCCTGTTCCAAGGTGATCATGATGAAAGCGCCGTCGTTGAACAGAAGGGATGCGGCCATGCTACGTGGCCGCAATAGCGCTTTCGAGGAACTCCTTCCTTGCGTGCCGGGCAGAGATGTGCTTGCTGGCGAGCCGCCGCGGGTGCGTCGGCGCGCCGATGCCGTAGAATAGGCCGCGTTGGTGCTCGCGCATCGTGTCTCGAATGCGCAGTTCAACGGGAAGCAGGAGGGTGTGCGCCGGGAATCGCCCCGGCCGCCTGACCTGCGCTGCCCCCGCAACGGTCGTGC
>JBHADS010000206.1:0-8669 GCA_041855185.1 Lautropia sp.
CTCGAAGAGCAGCGGCGTGGCGATTGAGGGGAGATTGAGGGGCGCGTGGGATCGGCTACCATGCCGACTATGACTCATTCTCATTTCAATTCAACCTCTGAGCGGGGTTCCGATGCCAATACCGCTCCCCGTGTCGATACCAGCGACAGTGTCGTGCAGGAGCCGCCGTTGCTGCGGCCCTATGAATGGGCGCTGCTGGGCAGTGCCTATCTGAGCCAGTGTGTGGCCTTCAGTTTTTTCTTCGTCTCGCTCTCCACCATTCTGCGGGCGCATGGCGCGGCACTGGATCAGCTCGGCTGGGTCTATCTGCTCGGGCTGGTGTCGACGCTGAAGTTTCTGTGGGCGCCGTTGATGGATCGCTATGGCTTCGGGCGGCGCGGGCATTACGGTGTCTGGCTGGTGATCATGCAGCTGTGTCTGATTCTGACGCTGGTGTCGATGGCGCAGTTGCCGGTGACGGCCGGCGCCCCCTTGCCGCTGGGGGCGCTGATTGTGGGCTGCTTCTTCATGTCTTTCTTCACGGCCTGTCAGGACATGGCGGCCGACGGGCTGTCGACCCGTCTGCTGGGGGCTCGTCAGCGGGGGCTGGGCAATGCGCTGCAGATGGCCTGCGGCACGCTGGGTTTCGTGGCCGGTGGCGGCGGGGTGCTGATGATGTACGAGCATTTCGGCTGGCAGACGGCTTTGCTGAGCCTGACGGTGCTGAACCTGATCACCCTGGGTCTGGCGCTCGGCTACCGGGAGCCCCCTCACGCGCGGCCGACGCGGCCCGAGCAATCGCCCAGCCTCGCGCAGTATGGACGGGAGATCGGCCGCTTCTGGCTGCAGCCTGGCACCGGCTGGGCCTGGTTTGCGCTGATTCTGCTGCTGCAGAGCGGAGTTTTCATGGCCTACAGCGTGCTGTCGCCGATGCTGGTGGACGCGGGCTGGTCGATGAGCCGGATCGGCAGTGTCGTCAACGTCCAAGGCACGCTGATCGGCACGGCGAGCATGGTGCTGCTGGGTCTGGCGATGCGCCGCTGGTCGGTGGCGGTGGCACTGCGCTGGATGGTGCCTGCGCAGGTGCTGGCGGTGGTGGTGATGGCGGCCCCGCTGCTGAGCCAGGCCAATGCGCTGTGGGTGATGCTGGGCGTGGGCGCCTTCATGGCGCTCTATATGCCGATGGGGGTGCTGGCGAGTACGCTGATGATGAGCCGCGCCCGCGCCCGCGCCCACGCGCCGGCCACGGATTTTTCTGTGCAGTACAGCGTGTATCTGGGTGCGGGCTACGGGGCCGGCGCCCTGGGCCTGCAGCTGGCGCAGCAGGTGGGCTACGAGCAGCTGCTCTATCTGGCGGGCGGCTTCAACGCGCTGATGGTGCTGGTGGTGCCCTGGTTGTGGCGGCGGACGCAGCGCGCCAGCCTCGCCGAGGCCCGGGCATCGAACGGAGAGCGTCCGTCGTTTGCCCGCTGACAGGAGAGGAGATTCTCAGCCCCGCACCAGAAAACGCCCCTGCACGGCTAACCGCACGGTGGCAGCCATCAGTGCCAGCATCAGGATGCCGGCAAACCAGGCCATGCCCCAGCCCAGGCCGGCCAGCGGGGGATGCAGGGCCATCAGGCGCAAGCCGCACCCTGTCATGGCCGCCAGCGCAAAGGAATAGCCCCAGAGGCTCATGACGAAGCCGGCCTCGGTCAGCCAGGGCAGCAGGCGGATCGAGAACAGGGAGTGCAGCAGGCCGTAGCCGAGCAGGCTCTGGGCGAAGATGTCGACCTTGCCGCCATTGAGTTCGAGATAGGCCGCGCAGGCGACGAAGGAAGGTGCCACCATGATGCCGAGCACGCCGCGCATCGGCGGCGGCAGTTCGTCGCCGGTGCGCAGCCGCATCAGAATCGAGGCTTCGAGGCCGAACCAGGACAGCAGCCCTGCCCCGAAGAACAGTCCCGCGTAATCGGGCAGGCCGATTGCGCTCAGCCCCATTGCACTGACGAAGCCCGCACCGACGGTGGGCAGGTAGATGATGGGTGTGGTCGCTGCGGCCGTATGCCGCCCGCGCCAGAGCCCCGCGACACGGAACATGGCAAAAAGCAGTTGTGCGACCGTGCCCAGCAGGATCATCGCGGTGCTCAGGCCGGGCAGCTGAGGCAGCCAGGAGATGCCGGTCAGGATGGTGGTGACGGGGACCATGCTGAGAAAGCAGCAGCGGATCAGATCCTGCCAGTCGGCCAGCCATTCCTCGCGCCACCAGATCGCTTTGGCGACGAAGGCCAGCATCAGCAGCGTCCAGACCGTGCCGGCCAGCATCAGCATCGTGCTCCCGACCCAGGCCGGCAACAGATCCACCGAAGCGCCATAGCGCAGCGACAGCCCGAAGGCGGTTCCGCCCAACGCCATGCTGAAGTAGTTGATCGGGATCGGAAAGGGACGGGCAGCCCGGAACGATGCGGCCGACGGCGAAGACTGCGCGGACGGCGGCGCCGGAGGCGACTGGGGCGGCACGCTGGATTGAGCGGACTGCGAGGACCGTGGGGGCGTGGCCTGGGCGGATTGGGGGGTCAGAGACATGATCGACGTGTCGGAAAGCCGGTACAGCGATAGTAGAGCGATTCGGCGCGTTTGACGGACGGGACGGATGGGACGGAACGGGACGGGAGCAGACGAGACCAGACGGGAAGGGACGAGGCGTGGCGCCTGGCCAGCACACGGTTCCGGGGGCGGCGCAGGGACGAAGCCGTCCATGAGCCGCGCTGGCAGTGCACGATCAAGCGGGCTAAACTGACGGACATCAACGCCGCGCGGCGTCCGTTCCTCTACGATTTGGGCCATGGAATTCGATCTTCTCATCAGTGGCGCCGGTCCGGCCGGTCTGTGCCTGGTACGTGCGCTTTCAGACTCGGGCCTGTCCATCGGACTGATTGACCAGCAGCCGCGTGCGGCGCTTCAGGATGCCGCCTTCGACGGCCGTGAGATTGCGCTGACGCAACGCTCGGCAGCGCTGATCCAGGAACTGGGTCTGTGGGATCGCATCCAGGCCACCGACCCGGCTGCGCTCTCGCCCCTGCGTGATGCCAAGGTGATGAATGGCAGCTCGCCCTTCTCGATGGTGATCGGCCACGGACTGACTTCGCGCAGTGAGCTGGGCTGGCTGGTGTCCAACCATCTGATCCGTCGCGCCGCGTTCGCTGAGGTGATGGCGCAGGCCGAAGCACATGGGCGCATCACGCTGATGGCCGGCCAGGGCGTGACCCAGGTGCGCCATGAAGCCGACAGCGTGCGGCTGACGCTGGCTGATGGCAGCACGCATTCGGCACGGCTGCTGGTGGCGGCCGACAGCCGTTTCTCGCAGACCCGGCGTGCCGTCGGCATCGGCGCCAGCCTGCACGACTTCGGCCGCAGCATGCTGGTCTGCCAGATGACGCACGAGGTGCCACATGATCATGTCGCCTGGGAGTGGTTCGACTATGGGCAGACGCTGGCGCTGCTGCCGATGAACGATGACCCGAAGACCGGCGAGCACCGCGCCTCGACCGTGCTGACCCTGCCGCATCAGCGCATCGAGCAGCTGCTGACGATGGACGAGGCCGCCTTTGGCGAAGAGATGACGCGACGCTTCCACGGCCGTCTGGGCGCCATGCGCCTGGCCAGCACGCGCCATCCCTATCCACTGGTCGGCGTGATGCCGCATCGGCTGGTGGCGAAACGCTTTGCCTGCATCGGGGATGCAGCGGTCGGCATGCACCCGGTGACGGCGCACGGCTTCAATTTCGGGCTGCTGAGCATCGACACGCTGTCACGCGAGCTGCGCACGGCAGCCGCAGCGGGCCGCGATATCGCCAGCGATGATCTGCTGGCCCGCTACGAGCGTCGGCACATGCTGGCGACCCGGCCGCTGTACGAAGTCACCCGCGGCATCGCAACGCTCTACACCACCGAATCGCCGCCGGCCCGGCTGTTGCGCAACGCCGCCCTGCACCTGGGTCAGAGGCTGACGCCTTTCAAGAAACTGGTGGCGGCCTCGCTGACCGGATCACTGTAAGTTCTATAAGTCCTGTAAATCGCCCCCCGGCTCAGCGGACCGACAGCATGCGGCGGACCGGCAGCGCAGAGAGCAGCAGACCGTCAGCATAGAGCACGATCGCGGCGTTGATCGGCCAGCCGGACAGCACATCCGCCACGGCCGCCGTCAGGGATGATCAGCGACCGTGGTCGGAAGCGGCTGATGCCCCGACTTCGGCCGTTTCGCCTCCGGCACTGTGTCAGCGTCGCTTTGCTGCAGTGTGTCGAAAGCCGCCCTGGCCTCGTCCCCTTGCCGGAAGATCGCCCATTTGCGGCGTGCGATATCCCGAAAAACCTGCCGGTAGCGTGGCGCGTCGGCCGTTTCGTCCGTGACATCCCGGATCAGGATGGCTGCCACCTGGGCCGGATACTGCTCGGCGATCCGGGCATAGATCTCCGGATCGCGCTCACCGGAATCACCGATCAGCACGAAGCGCCGCAGCGGAAAAGCGCGCATCAGCGTGCGCAGCTGCCCGAGCTTGTGCGCCTCCGAATCACCTTCGCCCGGCAGCAGCCGCTGCCAGGCCGTCGATTCGCGCAGCAGCATCTGCCCCGCCGGAAACCCCTCGGCCTGCAGGAAGCTTTCCAGCAAAGGCAGCAATTGCAGCGGGCTGGATGAGAGGTAATGAAAGCGCAGATTGGCCGTCCGCGAGCCCGTCGTGAGGGGTGTGGTGGGAGCGACAGACTGGCCGGATACGACACGGGCGGCAGGGTCGGCCCCCGGCGTTTCCGCCTCGCCCCTCCCGAAGCGCGCCTCGATGTGCCGATACCAGGCGGCCATGCCGGGGACGGCCTTGAAGGGCTCCAGGAAGGTGTTGCGCAGCAGGCGTCGGGTATCGCGCACCTCGGAAATCTTGATGGTGTCGTCGATATCGCTGACGATCGACAGCCCTTCGGGCGCGATCGGCCACAGTATCCCCTGTGTGCCGCTGCCCTGACAGTCCGCCGGCAGCCGATAGCGGATCGGCTCCTCCAGCGTATGGAGCAGACTGCGCGGCAAGGCAAGGGTCGTGGAGCTGCGTCCGGCCGCATTGGTTCGGTTCAGCACGATCTCGCCATTTCCCGCGTGTGACTGCGGCAGCGCGTCGAAGCGAATCCGCACGGCCTTGGCGCGCTCGGAGTCCTTCAGGAACAGGCGGGTCCGTTCATCGAAGCGCGCCTGCTCATCCCGCGTGAGTGTGCTCAGATCGATCTGCAGATAGCGGGCGAACAGGCTTCTCATGCCGGCCCGCTGCTCGTGCTCGTAGACCCAGACCTCGATGTCGGCCTGCAGCGGCCCTGCCCCCTCGACGCGCACCAGGCTGGGAATGGCCAGCACGCATTCATCGGATTTCAGGGGCCGACCCTGCGCGAGACGAGGGCCGATCAAGGGCAACAAGGACAGCCACGACATCTGCAGAACCCGTCGGCGCCCCCGGTGTTGCGGACGAGCGCATGAGAATGGAATGTGCTTCAACGGCGTTCGACGCAAGCCCTGACCGGCGCCCGATCGAGCCCCCGGATCAAGCGCCGGCGTGTGGAAGGATGGAAAGCCCCATCATACTGAAATCCGCGATGCGTCATGCCCCGATCACGCCAGCGCTGCCGCGGCGGCCGGCGGCCCATGCTAGTGACAGCCGCCGCTCTTGCCGCTGCACCCTCCGCATTTGCCACAGCCGGTATCACAGGAGGCTTTGCTCTTGAAAAAGAACTTGCGCAGGATGTAGGCGGCCGCCACCACGACGATGGCACCGACGATGATGTTCTCGAGCATCACAGAATCCTCGACGTGACTTGGTAGACGATCATGGCAAAGACATAGGCCCAGGCAAACAGGCCGCCCGCGATGATCCAGGTTGCCTTGGCGGACTTGGTTTCACGCTTGATGACGGCCAGCGTCGCCAGGCACATCGGCGCATAGATGTACCAGGCCAGGAAGGCAAAGGCCGTGGGCAGCCCCCAGTTGCTGCTGACGATCGGAATCAGCGCGTTCTGCACCGCATCCTCGGAGCCGCCGCCGACGGCGTAGACGGTGCCCAGTGCAGCCACCACCACCTCACGGGCTGCCAGGCCCGGAATCATGGCGATGCACATCTGCCAGGTGAAGCCCAGCGGCGCGAACAGCGGCTGGATCAGATGTCCGAGGGTGCCGGCAAAGCTGTAGTCGATCGCCGGACCGGTTGCCCCTTCGGGCGCACCGGGAAAGCTGACCAGCGCCCAGAGCACCACGCTCAGCGCGAAGATCACCGTACCGGCGCGCTTCAGAAAGGCCTGCACCCGCTCCCACAGGCTGGTGAGGATGTGCTTGAAATTGGGCACCCGGAAGGTGGGCAGCTCCATCAGCAGCGGAAACTGCCGAATGTTGCCGCGGCTGCGCGCCATGCGCTTGAGCACATAGGCCGTCAGCCCGGCCGAGACGATACCCGCCACATAGAGGCCGAACAGCGTCAGCCCCTGCAGATTGAAGATGCCCCAGACCTTCTGGTCGGGAATGATGGCGGCGATGATCAGCGCATAGATCGGCAGCCGCGCCGAACAGGTCAGCATCGGTGCGATGGCGATGGTGACGAGGCGCTCGCGCGGATCGTGGATGGTGCGCGCAGACATCACGGCCGGCACCGCGCAGGCGAAGCTGGACAGCAGCGGGATGAAGGCACGTCCGGACAGGCCGCTGCGCGCCAGCAGATTGTCGAGCAGGAAGGCCGCCCGGGGCAGATAGCCGGAATCTTCGAGCAGCAGGATGAAGGCGAACAGGATGGTGATCTGCGGCAGAAAGACGAGCACGCTGCCCAGGCCAGCGATCACGCCATCGACCAGCAGATCCCGCAACAGACCTTCGCCCATGTTGGCCTGCACCCATTCACCCAGCCAGGCGAATCCTTCTTCGATCAGCCCCATCACCGGCTCGGCCCAGGCATAGACCGCCTGAAAAACCAGCATCAGGATGAACAGCAGAATCAGCATGCCCGAGACCGGATGCAGCACCAGTTGATCCAGCCGCCGGTGCCAGGCCGGCAGCGTCATCTCGGTGCGAACCACCTGTTTCAGAATGTCCTCGACCTGCGCATACAGCTGATTGCTGTCCAGAGCGTCCAGAATCTTCTCGGCCTCGGCGGGATCGACCTTTTTGTCAGCCGACAGATCCTTCGGCATCAAAGAAACTGCCTGACGGACTGCCCGGATACCGTTGCGACTGATGGCGATGGTTTCCAGCACCGGCACACCCAGCAGTTCGCTGAGTTTCTTGACATCGATGCGCAGCCCCCGCGAATAGGCAACGTCCGAGAGGTTCAGCGACACGATCATCGGCAGGCCGAGCGTTTTCAGCTCCAGCATCATCCGCAGCGTCATGCGCAGATTGGTGGCGTCGGCCACGGCGATGATCGCGTCCGGCTGCTCACCGAGCTTGCCCAGAACCGCGTCCCGCGCCACGGCCTCATCGGGGCTCGTGGTACGCAGGCTGTAGGTGCCCGGCAGGTCGATGATCCGGATCGAGGGGTCATCGACGAAGCGCCCCTCCCGCTGATCGACCGTCACCCCCGGATAGTTGGCGACCTTGGCGTTGGAGCCGGTCAGGCCATTGAACAATACGGTTTTGCCGCAATTGGGGGCGCCCAGCAGGGCGAAGCGGTTGATCTTCATGATGCGGACACGACTGCGATGACAGGAGTCGAATGAGAGACTCGAATGAGAGAACTAAACCGAATGAGAATTCCGATGGAAAAGCCTGCCCCACGGCCGGCGCGGTGCCGTCCGGGGTTCATCCCGCTGCGTGAAGCCGCGTGTGCGGCGGGCCTGCTCAGACGGTGGTGCGGCAGAGAATCTTTTCAGCCTCGGGCTGGCGCAACGCAAACTGCGACTGGTTGCCCAGACGAACGGCGAACGGCCCCTTGCCGAACACCCCCTTGGCAATCAGCAGCAACGGCACCCCGTCGGAAAACCCCAGATCTGCCAGACGCCGCGACACCAGGGCGTCCAGATCACCAAACTCGGTATTGGGCACGATCGAATCGATGTGAACCTGCGCGCCTTCCGTCAAGTCGGACAATGGAACGACTGCCATGATCTGATCCAAAAAATTGAAACCGGGGTACAAACCTCCCGGCTCTCGTCGCCCTGCGCCGACCGGCATCGATGATTTTCTTTACGCTGCGGTACAGCGCGTCGCGCACTGGTGAGCCGGATTTGCTGTTCAATTTATTGCCAATGACAATGATTTGCAACCATACCCCAGATACAGAGTCGACTTTCGCGCACGTGCTCCGAGCACGCAAAAAAGCCGGCACGAAGCCGGCTGGGAGGTGTGAGCGGCTGCCGACGGCATAGGTGGTCCGTCGGCAGCATCGGGCTCAGGGCAGCTCGCCGCTGCGACGCTTGGCGATGAAGTCCCGGGTCTCGGACACCACCACACCCGACAGCAGCAGCAGCGCGATCAGGTTGGGGATGGCCATCAGACCGTTGAACACATCAGAGGCGGCCCAGACTAGGTCCAGGCTGAGACCGGCGCCGAGCAGCACCGACAGCACATAGAGGACGCGATAGGCCGGCACCAGGCGCTCGCCGCCCAGGTAGGAGGCGCATTTCTCGCCGTAGTAGCACCAGCCGAGGATGGTGGAATAGGCGAAGAAGATCAGGCCGAAGGTGACGAGCCAGCC
>JBHADS010000207.1:0-5848 GCA_041855185.1 Lautropia sp.
GCAGCTCCTTGATGACGGAGGCCGGGCGCTCGATCACCTCGCCGGCGGCGATCTGGCTGATCAGCACGTCGGGCAGCAGCGCGATCGGACGGCGCGGCGCGGTGCGCGGGCTGTCGCCGGCGGCGGGCAGGGAGAACTGCTGGGTGCTTGGGCTCATCGGGTTTGGTGCAGACAATGGACGTGCTGGGCTGGGCTGAAATAGGTTGAACTGCACGCCGGGCCGCGCCTTGTGTGAAGGCAGGCAGGGCGTCTGTCCAGGGCAGGCTCGGGCGTCGATGGTCCATTCTAGAGCGTGTTATGAACTTATTCGTTCCCGTTGCCATGGACAGCAGGGCCGTTGGGCAGGCGTCAGCCAGTCAGTCAGATAGCCAATCAGCCGCCCAGTCGGTCAGCAGCGCTGCATTACGGCTTTCCGCCGGCCGGGTACGCCAGTTCCCGTTGTGCCCCCGTCATCCGGGATTGCGCGTGGATATTGCGTTGCAAAAGCCGGCTTTTGTAGGGATTGTTTTGCGGATGTTGCGCGACGTGCGGAACTTGGCTGCGAGGCACAACGCCGGGCGGGAAATGCCGAGGCAAATACAGTGGACTCGGTTAAACTGTGGGCCGAAGCTGTTCGCGGCTTTCCCGATCCGACCCGTGCCGGCCAGCGCGGAGGCAAGACAGCGCGGACCCGCGCTGGCGCCGGCAGCTGAGCTTGGACATCCCCGACCGACGTGCGCCGTCGGCACCCGGCGCACGGTTTTCTTCTCATCTGTTTCGTGACCGTCCCCTGACCCACGTTCGGCCATCGAGCGTGCCTGCGGGTGCGCGTCCGGTTTTCTGCTCGATCACTTTCCTCTCATCCCATGGATTTTTCCACCCTGATTGATATCTTCCTGCATCTGGACAAGCACCTCGAAGTGGTGGTCCAGAACTACGGCACCTGGGTCTATGCCCTGATGTTCGCCATCATCTTCGTCGAGACCGGTCTGGTCGTGATGCCCTTCCTGCCCGGTGATTCGTTGCTGTTTGTGGCCGGGGCGATTGCGGCGGTCGGCGGTCTCGATCTGGGGCTTCTGATGCTGCTGCTGATCATTGCGGCGGTGCTGGGCGATGCCGTCAATTATTCGGTGGGGCGATATTTCGGGCCAAAGGTATTCAGCTGGGAGGATAGCCGTTTCTTCAACAAGGCAGCCTTCGATCGCACGCATGCCTTCTATGAGAAGCACGGTGGCGTGACCATCATCGTGGCCCGCTTCATGCCCTTCATCCGCACCTTCGCACCCTTCGTGGGCGGGGTGGCGGCGATGACCCGCAGCAAGTTCACAACCTACAACGTGGTCGGCGGCGTGCTCTGGGTGGTCAGCCTGTCGGGGCTTGGCTATCTGATCGGCAACTCCCCGTGGGTGAAGGCTCATTTCTCGTGGGTGACGCTGGCGATGATCGTGATCCCGGCGCTGCCGGCCATCATCGAAGTGCTGCGTCATACGGTCTTCAAATCCAAGACCAAGGCCGTGGCCGCCGAGTAAGCCTCGACAGCGGCGCCGCCGATGACGGCGGCTGCCCATCCCGGTTGCTGCTTGCCAGCGACAGGGAGGCCGGCGGCTTTGGACAGACACGGCCAGCCGCAGGCACAGAAAAAGGCGGGGAGCATGATCTGCTCCCCGCCTTTTTTCCGGGTGTATCGGGGAAATGCACCGGGGCGCACCCGCGAACGGGCGCTTCCCCGCAACTGAACAGGCTTATTTGTTCAGGTAGTACTTGATCTCGATCCAGCCCGAGTAGGCCGTCTTGGCGGATGCTGCACCTTCACGAGCGCTATCGCGGAAGCGGTCATCCGGCATGAACATGCCGAGCGCTGCCTCGACGCGCAGACGGCTGTCCGGACGCCAGCCCCAGATCAGGTCCACGCCCTGACCGAGATTGCGTCCGCTCTGCGTATCGGCCCGGGGACGCAGGTTGGTATCGGTCAGCGGTGCCACATGATCCTGACGATAGTGGTGGTAGACCAGATCCAGCGAGCTGTTCGGGCCTGGGGCATAGCCGCCGCCGAGTGTCAGGATGTGGATGTTGGACAGCGAGGGGTTCAGGGTTTCGCCATAGACCTGGAACTTGGTCAGACCGCCCATCGCCGCGTTGTTGTCCTGCAGGCCGGTCTGGCGGTGGGTGCCATCGCTGCTGGCATCGCCGCTGCCCCAGGCATAGCCGAGGCTGATGCGCGGCTGCCATGCTGCCTGGGAATTCAGGAACAGGGTGGCCCCCAGATCGACGGCCTGCCCGCTGACCTTGTCGCCCTGGTCACGTCCGTCGACCATGCTCAGCAGGGCCCAGTGCTGCAGCGGCCCTTGCTTCGGCGAGGCGAAGGAGCCGACGGACAGATGGGTCAGGCGCAGATCGGTGTCGCTGTTGCGCTGGTTCAGCGCGCGGACGATCAGGTTGTGACGCTTGCTCAGCTCGTAGCTTCCCGTCACGCCGATCAGGTTGGTGTCTTCGCCGCGCGTATCGGTGTCGTTCAGCAGATCGCGCTCCCAGTGGTTCATGCGGGCGATATAGGCATCGACCGTCCAGCGGTTGTAGGCATAGCGGCCCTTCACACCGTCCAGCTCGTCGTCGAACAGCCATTTGCGTTCGTCCTCGATGTCCCAGCGACCGATGGCGACCTGGCTGTTCCATTCGGACAGATCGGCCAGTGCATAGAGCTTGTTGATGTTCAGACGGGTAGTGCTATCCCCTCCCTGACCTGTTTCTCGCTCGTATTCATAAGCGAATTCGGTCTCATTGACGACGGCCCAGCGGCCTTCGCTCTGCCAGTGCAGACCCAGGGTGGCGGTGGGTTTGTATTCGTCGATCCGACGGATCTCGTCGGCTTCCAGGCGGCGATTGCGCAGTGTCTCGAACTCGAATTCCAGCACGGGCTTCAGATGCAGGCCGGGTGCCGGCTTCTCGTCTTTGGCCAGCGCCACGGCCGGGGCTGCCAGGCCCAGCACCAGCAGGGAGCACAGCAGCGGCGCAGCCTTGGCGGGACGTTGCAGGCAGGGCCTCCAGCCGAAGGGGGGGGTGACTTTCTTCATATTTTCTTCCTCTCAGGTGGTTGTTGACTTATTTTTACACTATTTCGTGCTAGAGGTCAGCTTACACGGCTGCTGCAGACGACAATGGCCGCAGGCCCAGCCGTTCTTCGCACAGCGCCAGCAAAGGTGCCGTCGTATGGTGGCGGTCGCCGAACTGCGTACTCAGGTAGATGTGCCGGGCCAGCGACAGTGTGGTCCAGGCTTCGATGCTGGCAGCCTCGACCGCCTGCCGGCTGTGGGCACGGAAGTCTCGTAGCAGTGCCGCCTGCAACGGCGCCAGCGCCTGCGGATCGTGATAGTGACGAAGGGCATGTTCGGTCATGTGAGCGATGAAATTACCCGCGTCGAGCGCAGGGTCTCCTTCGCAGTACAGATCGAGATCGAGCCAGACCAGCTTGTCGCCATCGACCAGAATCTGGTCTGGGTAACAGTCACGATGGATGCCGGTCAGCGGATTGGCGGGCATCCGGGCCGCCAGCTGCTGGATGGCGGGAATCAGCGCCTCGATCCGTTCGGCCCAGATCGGGCGCAATTGCAGCGCCTTGCGCAGTCGGTCGTGCAGCATCTGCAGCTCATCGTCCAGTATCCAGCGCCGGCGGGTGGGCACACGCTGGTTGTGCAGGGCAGCAATGGCCTGTCCGATTCGTCCGGCCAGTGCGGTGCTTCCGTCCGGGCGCAACTGTCGGGTATACATCTCGCCAGGGCACTTCCGTTGCAACCACATCCGGTACTCGGGCAGGATACCGACTGGCTCGGGTACCGACAGACCGGGCATGTCGAAGCCCTGTTGCCAGAAGGCGCGCTGGACCGCATGACCATTCTGATCGACGCCCTTGTGGCGCCATTTGCCGATCAGCGTTTCGGGCGGCTGCCCGGGCCGTTCGATCACATATTCGAGCAAGGCGCGGCGGCCGGCCTTGTGGCGCAGCACGCGCACCGGCTGCAGCTGGAAGGCGGCTTTCGGCAGGCCCAGCGTCTGTGCGAGCACTGGCTGCATCTGGCTGGCATCGTTCTGAGGCCACAGCTCGCCCTGTTCGGCTGCGGCTGCAGTGCTGCGAAGCGCTTTGGAGGCGTCGATCTGGTCGGCCATGTCGATTGCGTATTGGAGTGATCGGCCCATCGTGGAGGCCCAGTCTGCCTTGCGCTTTCTGAAGCCTTCGGGCATCAGGCGCATCAGTCCGGCGATCGTGTGCCAGTGAATCAGGCGGATGAAAGCGGCTGAGGGCTGGGCGAGATAGGTGTGCAGGATATTGTCCAGTGCCAGCGCAGGCGAATGGCCTGGCAGCAGACCTTCGAGGTGCTGCATGCAGAGTCGGGCCAGCAGCGAACCGATGTCGGCGGCTGGGTCGCCGATGCAGGCGCTGTCCCAGTCGATCGGCTGCAGCTCTCCGCTGGGTGTCCGGATCAGTTGTTCGAGCGACAGATCGCCGTGAATCAGCCCGGTCGAGACATCGGCTTGGCGAAGCGCGTCGCTGACCCGGCGTTGCAGTGCACGGGCCGCGTCGGCCAGGCAGGGCTGCAGCAGGCCGATCGTGTCGGCGGCCTGGCGCACGGCATCGATGTCGGCATGGCGCTGGCGGATCACCGGATGGGAAGTCCGGGTATGGTGCAGTTTCTGGAGCAGCCGGCCGATGGCCCGGAAGTCGTGGGCATCCGGCAGCTGCTGCGCGTGCTGCGGGTGCAGGCTCTCGCCCTCCACCCAGGTGCCGATCAGACAGTCGTGGCTGTTGTCGCTGGCCAATAGGCTGGCGAGGCCCAGCGCCTGCCCCAGTTTCATGCCGGCCAGCGTCTGGGCGAAGTCGGGCTGGGAGCAGGCGCGCAGCACACCGATGGTCTTTCCTTCCAGCATCAGCCGGGCTACAAAGCGGCGCTCGGGCTTGTAGCGCAGGATGTGGCAGTCTACGCGGGCGGGGCCGCGCCGATGCTCGGTCAGCACCGCCAGCGGTGGCGACAGCAGCAGGGGAACGGTGGGGGCTGGCCCGGGCGTGGCTGCGGCGCTGCGCCAGCCGAGCTGCTGCCGGCTTTTCAGCAGCATCTGCGACAGCGCGTTCAGCCGTCGGTCGTGTTCAGGGGCGGCGATCAGCAGCGCCTGGTCCTCGGTCAGCAGCGCTGAGAATCCGCCATCGTCGAGTGCACGCTTCTCCAGCCGCCGGCGCTGCCAGGCCCAGTCGCGGCTGCCGAGCGGCAGCGCTTTGGCGAATGCGAACTGGCTGTGGCCCTGCGCATCGGTCAGCCGGAGGCCGGCAATGCAATTGGTCGCTGGTTTGTAGCGCAGGTATTCGACCCGAGCCTCGCGGATGCGGGCTCCCTGCGCCGATTGACGCAGGATGGCGCTCAGGCGCTCGTCGTCGAGCAGCGTGGCCAGCGCCGGCAGGCTCGGGTCGCGTCGGACGATCTCGGCATCAGCGGGGTGCAGCATCTACAGACTCCGGAGCAGGGGAATCCACGGTGTTGCTGACGGCCTGACGGTGCATCTGCCACAGCGCGGCATAGGGGCCGTCCTTGGCCAGCAGCTCGGCGTGGGTGCCTGATTCGGCGATCCGACCCTTCTCCAGATAGACGATCCGGTCGGCCGTAGCGGCCAGATCCAGATCGTGGGTGATCATCAGGGTCGTCCGGTTCTTGATCAGGCGTCCGATTGCGTAGCGGACCACGGCTTCGCTCTGACGATCCAGGCCGGTGGTCGGCTCGTCCAGCAGCAGGATCGGGCAGCGCCGCAGCGCCACCCGCGCGATGGCGATGCGCTGACGCTGGCCGCCCGACAGGGTGGAGCCGCGTTCGCCGATCACGGTGTCGTA
>JBHADS010000208.1:0-4945 GCA_041855185.1 Lautropia sp.
ACAGCCCCTGCTGAACTGGGTGTCCAGCGCCGGCCTCGGCGATGTGGTGCGGGACATCAACAAATACAGCAACAACGTGATGACCCGGATGCTGCTGCTGGAAATGGCGGCGGCAGGCGGGCAGGGGGCAGTGTCATCGGCGGCGGCTGGGCGCTGGCTGCATCGCTGGTATCAGAACCGGGGTCTGTCCCTCGGGTCGCTGGTTGTGGAGAACGGCTCGGGCCTGTCGCGCATCGAGCGGATCTCTGCTCACGACATGGTGGCCGTGCTGAAGCAGGCGGCGCAGGCCGAGACGGCCGAATGGTTTGCCTCCTCACTGCCGGTGGTCGGCATCGATGGCACCATGCGCACCCGGCTGCGCTACGACCCGGTGGCCGGACAGGCCCAGATGAAGACCGGCACCCTGAACGACGTGCGTGCCATTGCCGGCTACGTGACGGCGGCCTCCGGCCAGCGCTACGCCGTCTCCCTGATGATCAACGGCCACTTCGACGCCCGTCGCGCCCTGGCGGGGCAGGACGAGCTGCTGCGCTGGGTGTTCCAGAACGGCTGACTCCAGCACGGCCGACGGGCGTTTCGTGCCGTCGCGCCTGGCCTCGTGATGCGTGCGGGAGAAGGCGGATTGAGTGCGTCATGCGTGATAGGCCGCTCCTTTTCATATGAGGATTTATACTGGGCAAACAGCCGCTGCGGCTAGAGCGTGTCATGAACTTATACGTTCCCGCGAAAGCCCCACAGCGCGGGAACGAATAAGTTCATGACACGCTCCAAGGCCCGGGCGGCTCAGAACAAAGATCATCAGAAAGGAGTCGCGCATGAGCTACGCGGTGGCAGTGGTCGGCCTTGGTGCAATGGGCATGGGAGCCGCAAGATCCTGCATACGGGCAGGACTCGATACCTACGGGGTCGATCTGAATCCTCAGACGCTGGAGGCTTTGAAGGCGGCAGGTGCCAAGGGCGTCGGCGTCAGCGCTTCAGCGTTCGCTGATCAGTTGAATGCGGTCTTGCTGCTGGTGGTGAATGCAGCGCAGGTGCAGGCCGTGCTGTTCGGCGACGGGACGGATCAGGATGGTCTGGCTGCGCAGTTGAAGCCGGGCACCGCGGTGATGGTGTCATCGACGATCTCGGCATCGGATGCGCAGATGATCGGCAGGCGGCTGAGTGAAAGAGGATTGCTGATGCTCGATGCGCCAGTTTCGGGCGGAGCAGCAAAAGCCAGCCAGGGAGAGATGACTGTGATGGCCTCGGGTTCGACCGAGGCTTTTTCGTCTCTGGCGCCGGTGCTGGAGGCGGTTGCCGGCAAGGTCTACAACATCGGGCAGGAGATCGGGCAGGGCGCAACGGTCAAGATCATCCACCAGTTGCTGGCTGGGGTGCATATCGCTGCCGGGGCGGAGGCCATGGCCCTGGCGGCTCGGGCCGGAATACCCCTGGATCTGATGTACGACGTGGTGACGCATGCGGCGGGCAACTCCTGGATGTTCGAGAACAGGATGAAGCATGTGGTCGAGGGTGATTACACACCGCTGTCCATGGTGGACATCTTCGTCAAGGATCTGGGCCTGGTGGCCGATACGGCCAAGAGCCTGCGCTTTCCGCTGCCGCTGGCCTCCACGGCGCTGAACATGTTCACCGAAGCGAGCAATGCCGGTTTCGGCAAGGAGGATGACAGCGCCGTGATCAAGATCTTCAGTGGCATCGAGCTACCGAACATCGATCAACCGAAAAAAGGAGAGTCCGCATGATTCAGCTGGGTGTCATTGCCGACGATTTCACCGGTGCCAGCGACATCGCCAGTTTTCTGGTCGAGAACGGATTGCGCACGGTGCAGATGAATGGCGTTCCAGAGCGCAGCTTGCCCGACGGTGTGGATGCCGTGGTCATCAGTCTGAAATCACGATCGAATCCCGTGGCCGAGGCCATCGAGCAGTCATTGGCGGCTTTGCAGTGGCTGAAGGGGCAGGATTGCCGGCAGTTCTACTTCAAGTATTGCTCGACCTTCGACAGCACGGAGCGGGGCAATATCGGCCCGGTCACGGATGCGCTGCTGGAGGCACTGGGAGAGCGTTTCACGGTGATCTCGCCGGCGCTTCCGGTCAATGGCCGAACCATTTTCAATGGCTATCTTTTCGTCGGTCAGGTGCTGCTCAACGAATCGGGCATGCAGAATCATCCGATCACGCCGATGAAGGATGCCAATCTGCTGAGGCTGATGGACGCGCAGGCTGAGGGCAGAACCGGGTTGGTGGCCTATCCCGATATGGCTGCGGGTGCGGCTCATGTCAGGCAATGTCTGGCCCGTCTGCAATCGGAAGGCTTCCGCTATGCGGTGGCCGACAGTGTGGATGATGCGCAGTTGGCGGTGCTGGCCGAAGCATGTGCAGACATGAGGCTGCTGACCGGGGGCTCCGGGCTCGCGGCCTATGTGGCGGCTCGTCTGAGTGGCGGCAAGCGGGGCACGGATGCCTTCGTGCCTCCCAGAGCCAGGAGCATCGTGCTGTCGGGCTCGTGCTCGGTGATGACCAACAAGCAGGTTCTGGCCTATCAGGCCAAGGCTCCCACCATGCAGCTGCAGGTGGAACGCTGCGTTCGTGATGGGGATGCCTATGTCGACGAGCTGTTCGCATGGGCAAGGGAACACGGGAGCAGTGAGCTGGCGCCCATGCTGTACGCGACGGTTCCTCCGGAAATTCTGAAGGCGCTTCAGAGCCGTTTCGGAGCCGAGCAGGCAAGTCAGGCCGTCGAGCGTGCTTTTGCCGATCTGGCTGCACGACTTCGTGATGATGGCGTGAAGAATTTCATCACGGCGGGTGGCGAGACCTCCAGCATCGTCGTGCAGCGACTGGGCATCGAGGGATTCCATATCGGCCGGCAGATTGCGCCGGGTGTGCCGTGGTTGCGTGCGCTGGACAGTGATATCCATCTGGCGCTGAAGTCCGGAAACTTCGGCCGCGAGGATTTCTTTGCGCAAGCGCAGGCGATGTTCGCATAGCCCGTGAAAGCCGGGCGTCTCGGCTGATGGCGCCTTGGCAGCAGCAGGACGGGTGCTGGACCCAGTGCCCGAAGGAGACATGATGACGGAACAGGAACAGAAAGAGCAGATGGTGGCCTTGGCACGCTCGTTCTACGAGCGTGGCTATAGCGTGGGCGGCGCGGGAAACTTGTCGGTCCGCCTGGACGGGGGGCGTTTTCTGGTGACGCCGACCGGTTCGTCGTTGGGGCGGTTGCGGGCCGAACGCCTGTCCGTGCTCGACGCCGACGGCAACTTGCTCTCGGGAGACAAGCCGAGCAAGGAATCGGTTTTTCATTTGGCGATGTATCGCAGGAATCCGGCGTGCCAGGCCATCGTGCATCTGCATTCGACCTATCTGACGGCGCTTTCCTGCCTCAGCGGGCTGGACGAACGCAATGCGCTGAAAGCCTTCACGCCTTACTACGTGATGCGGGTCGGGGCGTTGCCGGTGATTCGCTATTACCGGCCCGGGCATCCGGGTATTGCCAAGGAGCTGGAGGAGCGGGCGCTGGATGGCCGGGCGTTTCTGCTCGCCAATCACGGTGTGGTGGTGACGGGAAGCGATCTGGTGGACGCGGTGGACAACACCGAGGAGCTGGAGGAAACCGCCAAGTTGTTCTTCATCCTGAAGGGGCAGGATATCCGCTACCTGAGTGATGATGAAGTGGATGATCTGAAGAACCGGGGGAAATAGAGATGCCCAGATTTGCAGCCAATCTGTCGATGATGTTCACCGAACGGCCGTTTCTGGATCGATTCAGGGCCGCGAGCGAAGCGGGTTTCAGGTATGTGGAGTATCTGTTCCCTTATGAGTACGCGGTCGACATCCTGCGGGAACGGCTGGAAGAAAACGGTTTGCAACAGGTTCTCTTCAATACCTCGCCGGGCGACGCCGGGAAGGGGGAGTGGGGCTTGTCGGCGATTCCGGGGCGTGAGGCGGAGGCCCGTCAGCACATTCAGCTGGCCCTGGACTACGCGCGCGCCTTGCATTGTCCCCAGGTTCACATCATGGCCGGGGTCGTTCCCGAAGGCGTCGATCGCAGTGAATGTCTGTCGACATTCGTGGAGAACATCCGGTTCGCAGCGGATCTGTTCCGGGATCATGATGTTCGCATCATGCTGGAAGCGTTGAGCCCACAGGTCAAGCCGAATTATCTGCTGCGCAGTCAATGGGATACGCTGGCCGCGGTCGAGGCGATCGACCGGAGCAATGTCTTCATCCAGTTCGATTACTTCCATGCGCAGAATGTCGACGGCAATCTGAGCCGGATGACGGAAGCGATGATCGGCCGGATCGGTCATGTCCAGATCGCATCGGTTCCGGACAGGCATGAGCCCGACGAGGGCGAGGTCAATTACGCCCACGTGTTCGCGCTGCTGGACAGGCTTGGCTACCAAGGCTATGTGGGCTGTGAATACAACCCGCGGGGGAGGACCGAGGAGGGGCTGGACTGGGTGGCCCCGTATCTGAAGTGAGTGGAACGGGACGATGCATGTCGTGATGAAGCGGGATGCCCGTGATTTCCAAGGAGGGAGTGTCTGATGAACATTGTGATCACTGGGGGCGCGGGCTTCATCGGCCAGCGCCTGGCGCGCATGCTGCTGGCTGTCGAGCCGTCCGTGCGGCTGACCCTGGTGGATGTGGTCAAGCCGGTGCTGGATGATGAACGGGTTCGTTGCGTGGAGATGGATCTGGGGCGGCCGGAGCGGCTTGCCGAGGTGGGAGTGTCCGAAATTCTGTGTGTGAGGGATTGAGACTTGTCCACGGGGGCGATCGTCGCTTGCGACGAACGAGCGCCCCGGTGGTCAAGTCGGTCGGTTCCTTCACAGGCTCGCGTGCTCGAAACGATCAGGATACATGATCGCAAACTGATTCATCGCCAGTGACCATTGCCGCACACTTCGATGCTGATCGGCCGTGATGTTGCGCAG
>JBHADS010000209.1:0-7985 GCA_041855185.1 Lautropia sp.
GCTGCTCTTGAGCTGCCCATAGGCGGCCTCGTTGCCCTCCACCGCCAGGATTGCCCCTTTGGCCAGGCGCTGCGAATGCATCAGGGAATCACCCAGCACCTCGTTCTGCAGCACCAGTGCCCGATCGGCCTGACGCTCGTACATGCTGAGAGCCACCACCACCCCGACGGTGATCGCCAGCGCACTCAGCAGGATGATCGATTGCAGCTTCAGGCTGAGACGGCCAAGCAGCGGCGTCGGCCGCACGCGCCCCCGCGACGATGCCGGACGCCCGGCCGAGGCGCTGTTGCCCGCTGCAGCACCCGCAGCCACCGAAGGCGCACCCGCGCCGCCAAACAAGCCGGAGTCTGCCCCCTCCTGTACTGAACTCAAAGCCGACATGCGATTCCCCTCAACGCCCCACCATCAAGAAAGCCGACGAAGCCACCAGTTTCGACAGACTCAGGCGGCACCAGACATGCCCTTCCCTGTCCTCGTAGTGCTGACCGATCCAGGGCTGATCCTCGGGCAGACTGCGCTCGACCGCCTTCATCGACGCGCTGTTCCGCAGACCCAGCATCCGGGAGACGATCAGCGTGGCATTGAATTGCAGCGACGGTGCAACCGTGACCAGCCGGGACTCCTTCGTGACCGGCGTGACACCACCGCCCATGAAGCGCGACAGATCGACGACGGTGAACAGGGAGCCCCGCACGTTGACGACGCCCAGGAACCAGTCGAAGGTCAACGGAACCTGCAGGATGGTCGGCGGCATGGGCACGATCTCGCCAGCCTCGGCCAGATCGACCAGATAGCGCTGGTTTCCGATCATCAGCGCCAGATGGTTGACACCGACTGCAGCCGAATCGGCGGTTTTTTCCGTCGCCTCGGGCCGCTCCGCTCTCAGCAGATCCACGCTTGCCATCTCACTGCTCCCACGTCAGGCTGGAAATCTTGGCCAGCAGCACATCCGGATCGACCGGTTTGACCAGATAGTCCTTCGCCCCCTGACGAAGTCCCCAGACCCGGTCGCTTTCCCCGTTCTTGCTGGTGCACAGGATCACGTGCACATCCTTCATCGCCGGATCGCGTGCGATCGCCCGGGTCGCCTGAAAACCGCTCTTGCCGGGCATCACCACATCCATGATCACCACCGAAGGACGCTCGCTCTGGACCTTCTCGATGGCTTCGTCGCCGTTTTCGGCGGTGATGACCTCGTAGCCCTGCTTGCTCAGCAACGAGGACATGAAAAAACGCTCAGTCGCCGAATCATCGACGATCAGAATCTTGCGTGCAGGTTGAGCACTCATGCTTGACTCCCGTGACGACCGCTCAACCCGCCATCCCCACCGCAGCCGCACCCTGTGCCGCTGTGGCCGGACGACGGCTGTGCGCCTGCACGCATTTGAGCAGGCTGTCCTTGGTGAAGGGCTTCGTCAGATATTCCTCGGACCCCACCAGGCGGCCACGCGCCCGGTCGAACAGGCCATCCTTGCTCGACAGCATGATGACGGGCGTATTCTTGAAGCGCGGGCTCTTCTTGATCAGCGCACAGGTCTGGTAGCCATCCAGGCGTGGCATCAGCACGTCGCAGAACACGATGTCCGGACCGTGATCGGAGAGTTTGGCCAGCGCGTCGAAACCGTTCTCCGCGAGCACGACGGTGCAGCCAGCCTGTTTCAAGAATATCTCGGCGCTTCGACGGATCGTGTTGCTGTCGTCGATGACCATAACCGTCAGTCCGGCGATGCTGTTGCTGCCGCTCATTTCCTGCCCTCAAAATCAGACATTAGTCCTGGATCACGGTGAATGACGATCACCTCCGCTGTATTAGAAGGAAACTTCCCGCGCCTGGCCCGGGATGTCCGACGAGCCTGCCGCAGAGACGGACCAGTGGTTAGTGCTTGCTGGCCCGAGCGGACAGATGGCGTGCCGGCGGGCCTCACGGCACGCGGCGCGGCGCCGGCGTGCAAGGGGCAGACCGCCACCGACACCGCAGCGGCCGGCGGGCGCCCTGCCCACTGCCCGGAACGTCTTTCCCGGTTGCACTCAGGTGCCTATACTGGGGGCCGAGCGTGCGCGGCACGTGCCACACCCCAGCCCCCGGAGCGCCCCATGTCCCCTCCCGCCAGGCCGTCTGCGGCCACCTTCATCCGTGGCGTCTACGCCATCACGGCCGACGAGCCGGACACCTCGGTGCTGAGCGCCAAGGTTCAGGCCGTGCTGGCCGCGGGCGTCCGCACGCTCCAGTACCGCAACAAGTGCGCCTCACCCAGTCTGCAGATCGAGCAGCTGCAGATGCTGAAGGCGCTGTGCCAGCAGCACCGGGCGCTGCTGATCGTCAACGACGACTGGCGGCTGGCCCGGCGTCTGGGCATCGACGCGGTTCATCTGGGGGTCGATGATGGCGATCTGCGGGAGGCCCGCGCCGAGCTGGGCGAGCAGGTGCTGATCGGCGTCTCGTGCTATGGCAGCCTGGAACGCGCCCGCCAACTGGCGCCCTGGGCCGACTATCTGGCCTTCGGCGCCCTGTTCAGCTCGCAGACCAAGCCGCAGGCGCCGGGCACCTCGCTGGCGGTCCTGCGCGAAGCCCGGGCGCTGGGGCTGCCGGTCGTCGGCATCGGCGGCATCGATGCCGGCAACATCGCCTCGGTGCTGGAGGCCGGCGCCGATGCGGCAGCCGTCATCGGCGCGCTCTTCCACGCGTCCGACCCCGGTGCCGCGGCGCGGACGCTGCTGCAGATCTGCGACAAGGTGCAGGCAGGCCAGGGCAACGGGGCGTAGTCCACTGCCCTCAGGGCGCGGCGCCAGCCTCGCCGATCGTCAGCACATCGCCGGTCTGCAGGATGCGCGGCTGGAAACGTCCCGCCCAGGCCTGGATTTCCCGTTCGATCTGCTCGCGGTCCGAGGGTTTCAGATGGGTGATCAGGATTTCCGGCTCGACCCGCAGGCTGCCCAGCTCCTCGGCCAGCTGGATCGGGTGCAGATGCTTGGCCATCACCGCCAGATCCCGCTCCTTGTTGGCGAAGGCGGTCTCGATGACCAGATAGCGCAGATCGCCGATGGCGTTGACCGTGCGCCAGAAGCTCTCGTTGGGCAGGGTGTCACCCGAATAGACCAGGCTGCCCTGCCGGCAGCTCAGATGAAAACCGACGGCGGGCACGGTGTGGTTGGCGCTGATCGGGGTGATGCTGCGCCCGCCGAGCACGACCGGCGTGCCGACCTGCAATGGGCTGAACACCATCCACGGCCGCTCGTAATGCGGGATCTCGGTGAAGTCCGGCCAGATCACCCAGTTGAAGATGTGTTCCTTCAGCGCATGGATGGTCTCGGGCAGCGCATGTACGGTCAGCGCTTTCTCCCGGATGCTGCCGACGGTGTCGATCATCAGCGGCAGCGCACAGATGTGATCGAGGTGGGAGTGCGTCAGAAAGACATGGTCGATGCGCGCAAGCTCATCCACCGACAGATCCTCGACGCCTGTGCCGGCATCGATCAGGACATCGTGATCGAGCAGAAAGGATGAAGTGCGACACGGTCGTCTCTGCGAGTCCGCCGATCGAGTCGGCGAACCACCAAGCCCGCCGCTGCAGCCGAGGATCTGGAAACGCATCCCGCAATTAAAGCATTGCCGCGCCTTCCTGGGCTGCAGGCTTGACATAGCGTTTCGGGCAAAATACACGAACCCGCTCGCTGCGCCCCGGCACGTCGGTTTCGCCCAACGGCTCCAGCTCCACCTGGCGCACCTGACGTGCCGTCGTCTCGCCCAGCAGCACCGGCAGACCGAACTGCTTGGTCAGCGCCTCCAGGCGCGCCGCCAGGTTCACGGCATCGCCGATGGCGGTGTAGGTGCGGCGCAGCTGCGAGCCCATGTCCCCCACCCGGGCGGTGCCGGAATTGATGCCGATGCCGATCTTCAGCAGCGGCCATCCCCGGCGGGCAAAGCTCTTGTTCAGTTCGGCCACCGCCTCCTGCATCGCGATGGCGGCGACGACCGCATGATCCTCCTGCTCGGGATCTTCGACCGGCGCCCCCCAGAAGGCCATGATCGCATCCCCCATGTACTTGTCGACAGTGCCCTGATGCTGGTGCACGACTTCCGTCATCCGCGTCAGAAACTGATTCAGGTACTCACGCAGCACCTGGGGGTCCATCGACTCGGCGATCCGGGTGAAGCCCCGGATGTCGGCAAACAGGATGGTCAGGCGCTTGTTCTGGCTTTCGATCGGATAGGCATCGGGCTGGCGCGCCATCCGCTGCACGAGCTTGGGCGACACATACTGGCCGAACAGCTGGGTCACGGCCCGTCTTGCCTTGCCTTCGATGAAATGGCCGACCGCCAGATTCAGAATGGCGATCAGCAGCACCGCCCCCATCGGCGCAGCCAGGGGCATGATCCAGCCCAGCTCGCTGAACATCAGCATGTTGCCGACATAGAGGATCAGCGACAGCACGACGCTCAGCACCAGAATGCCCGGCGACCCCAGGCGGGGCATCCACAGCGCGCTGATGCCGCCCAGCAGCAGGCACAGGATGGCCGAGGTATAGCTGGCATGCCAGGGGACGGCGGGCATCCCGCCCGCCAGGGCGCTGGCGATCAGGGTGGCATGCACCTCGACCCCCGGCGTGCTGCGATGGACCGGGGTGGCATGACGATCGCCGATGCCGGGCGCCGAGGCACCGACCAGCACGATCCGGTCTCGAAAGCGCTGCAGATCCACTCGCCCCTCGATCACATCCGTGGCCGAAATGTACTCGAAGCGGCCGGCCGCCGGACCGGCGGAACCAGCGAAGGGCACCCGCACGGCCAGGCTTTCATCCAGCACCAGCCGGGTCTGCGGCGACAGGCTCAGCGTCTGTTCGCGCAGGCTGATCGGCGGATCGCCCTCGTAGGCGCGCAGCATGGCCAGGGCCAGCGATTCATACATCTGCCCCTCGAAGGGCGTCAGCACCGGCACGGAACGCACCAGCCCGTCCTCGTCGATCCGGGCATTGAAAAAGCCGCTGCCATGCGCGACCCGCCCCACCTGCTCGACGTTGGTGCCGAAGCCATCCCACTGGGGCAGCAGCCGCTCCTCGAAGAGATCCGCCTGGAAGATCGGCCGGGGCAAGGTGCCGATCTGCTGGGCTCCCGCCTGCCGCGTGAAGTAGTAGCCCAGCACCACCGGACGCCCGCGGATCGCCTCGACCAGCGCCTGATCATCCTTCGGCGAGGGCTCGGCGAACACGATGTCGAAGCCCAGCACGCGGGCGCCACCCTCATCGACGATCCGCTCGACCAGCCGGGCCAGGGTCTTGCGCGGCCAGGTCCAGCGCCCCTGCTCGCGCAGGCTCTTTTCGTCGATGTCGACGATCAGCACCTGATCATCGGGCACCACCGGCAACCAGCGCAGCCGCTGATCCTGGTGCAGATTGTCGAAGATCTCGACGGCCGGAATCCTCAGATAGCCGAGCAGAACCCCCATGGCCAGCAGGACGGTCAACACCCCGCCCAGCGTTGCCCACAACCGGAAGGAACGCAGCAAGGCGTGGATGGACTGCAGCAGCCGGCTCATCAGCCCGATCCCGGCAGCGCCTCACCCGAGCTGCCCGCCTCCGGCCCTCCCGGGTGGCGGCAGAACTGGATGATGGTACCGCTCAGCTCGATCAGATCGTTGTGACGCAGCGGATGGGCCGCCAGTCCGATCGACTCGCCATTGACCAGCGGATAGGCTTGCCCTTCGACGTGGGTCAGATAGAAACCCGTGGGCCGGCAACTGACGACCGCCACCTGACCGCTGCCATTGCGGATGCTGACGATCGGCCGATCGATCAGCAGCAGCCGTCCGGCATCGTGTCCCCCCAGAAAGCGCAAGGAGACGCCCCGGTAGTTCTCGGGCACCTGCAACGGCGGCCGCTGCCGCGGCGGCAGAGACGCAGAGGGAGCCGGCAGTGGCGATGGTGGCAAACGGGGCGCCCGGACGAAACCGGGCACGAAGCCCAGCAGATCCTTGCTGCCATCGAGCAGACGTGGAAAGCCGCTTTCGCCCGCGGAGCTTCCGCCCCCAGCGTCCGGGCCGGCAGCCCGATCGCTGCCGGGCGCGAGGCCAAGCCCTCCCTTGCCGGGCCGCAGCACATCCGCCGCCGCCCGCGCCCCCCGGGTCTCTGCCCCGGCGCTGTCGCTGGCCGCCGCTGCGCCCTCACCCGCATCGCCATTGCCCGGCAGTGCCCCCGAGGGCAACGCGCCGGGCAAGGGCGGCATCGCCGGCAAGGGCATGAAACCCGCTGCCTGCAGCATCCCCCCGAGTTCATCCGGACGCGGTGCATCGGGCAACCCGGCAGCCGCTGCCGCCCCCTGCCCCGGTTGTTCGGGCTCCGCGGCGGACAGAGCCCCCGCTTTCCCGAACCGGGACACGCCCCGATTGGGCAATGACAACCCCTGCCCGCCCACTGTCGGGGTCCGCTGGAATACCAGTCGATAGACACCGATATCGATGCAGTCCCCGTCCTGCAACAGCGCGCGGGCAATCGGTGCGCCATTGAGCAGCGTACCGTTGCGGCTGCCCAGATCCTGAATGATGGCGTCGCTCTGACCGACGATCAGCAGCGCATGTTCGCCCGAAACCGTCAGATCATCGAGCACCAGCATGTTGCTGGCGCGCCGTCCGATTGTCGTCCGAGCCTGCGTCAGCCAATAGGTCTGCAACGGGCAACTGGCTGCCGACAATGTGAGCTGTCCAAAGACTGTTGGGTCCGCGTCCCGATGATCACGGCTCATCCGTTCCCCCTGACCAGCAGGCCAGCGTCACCCTGGCTCGCATTGCTCATCCCCCTGCCGGGCGCAGACGCCACCCCACCCTGGGTGATGCCGATCGACTCGGCCTGCCCCGGTTGCAAGGAGCTGAGCAATGCGGCCGCGCGCCACAGCCGGCCCGCGACGCACACAGTGCCCACCTGATTACCGGATGAACTTTAAGGAGAACCGGGGCCGGCGCTAAGCGCCCGATTACCGGCGGCAGGCTGCAGGCGGCGAGCGGTGTCCAGTGCCCCGTGCCCATCCGCGATGGGCAAAAAAAAACCGCTCGAACGAGCGGTCTGTCGCAACATCGGGCTTGGCCCGGTCGTTGCGCCATCCCCTCCCTCGAGCGGGTCGGATGATCGGACGCTCCCGAGGGAGCGCCCGCGCACCTGTGAGGAATCAGAGCACGGTCTTCAGCAGACGGCCCATTTCGGACGGGTCCTTGGTCGTGCGGATGCCGCAGGCTTCCATCACTTCCAGCTTGGCCTCGGCGGTGTCGGCACCACCCGAGATCAGCGCGCCGGCGTGGCCCATCCGCTTGCCCGGGGGCGCAGTGACACCGGCGATGAAGCCGACCACCGGCTTCTTCATGTTGTCCTTGGCCCAGAGCGCGGCATTGACTTCATCCGGGCCGCCGATTTCGCCGATCATGATCACGGCGTCGGTGTTCGGATCGTCATTGAACAGCTTCAGCACATCGATGTGCTTCAGGCCATTGATCGGGTCGCCCCCGATGCCCACGGCCGAGGACTGACCCAGGCCCAGCGCCGTCACCTGTGCGACAGCCTCGTAGGTCAACGTGCCGGAACGCGAGACGATGCCGATGCGGCCCTTGCGGTGGATGTGGCCGGGCATGATCCCGATCTTGATTTCATCCGGGGTGATCAGGCCCGGGCAGTTCGGTCCCAGCAGCAGGGTCTTCTTGTTGGCCTTGCGCATCCGGTCGCGCACGACCAGCATGTCCCGCACGGGAATGCCTTCGGTGATGCAGACCACCAGATCGAGGTCGGCATCGACGGCTTCCCAGATCGCATCGGCAGCGCCCGCGGGCGGCACATAGATGACCGACACGGTGGCACCGGTTTCCGCCTTGGCTTCCTTCACCGAGGCGTAGATGGGAATCCCCTCGAAATCCTCACCGGCACGCTTCGGATTGACGCCTGCCACGAAGCAATTCTTGCCATTGGCATACTCGCGGCACATCCGGGTGTGAAACTGCCCCGTCTTA
>JBHADS010000210.1:0-3921 GCA_041855185.1 Lautropia sp.
AACCCGAACCCGAACCCGAAGCCCAAGCCCAAGCCCAAGCCCAAGCCCAAGCCCAAGCCCAAGCCGCACCCGATTCCGTCCGTTCAGTCGCCGGTGTCCGCGCGGCCAGGAGGCAGAGGGCGACGCAGGGCCGGATGGAGGCGTGGGCAAAAGAGGTTGGGGGAACCCGCCACAGCAGCAAGCGCCTCCGGATGCAGTGCACGGGGCATTCCGGGTTAGACTTTCCGGTAAAGAATTGTGAGCTTGTGTGTGCGGCCCGGGTGGTGCCGGTAGCCGCCCCTTCAACGGATATCTGTCATGGCGTCTGCTTCCCTGATGACTCAACTGCTGGTCTGGCTTGCTGCCTATCTGATTGGTTCGGTTTCCTTTGCCGTGGTGGTCAGCCGGCTGATGGGGCTGGCCGATCCGCACTCCTATGGTTCGGGCAACCCGGGTGCCACCAATGTGCTGCGCACCGGCAATCGCAAGGCGGCGCTCTATACGCTGCTGGGCGATGTGGGCAAGGGGGTGCTGGCGGTGCTGCTGGCGCGCTGGCTGGCGCCGACGCTCGGGCTGTCGCAACTGGCCATCATGGGGGTGGGCCTGGCAGCCTTCCTCGGCCATCTGTATCCGGTGTTCCACCGCTTTGCCGGCGGCAAGGGGGTGGCGACGGCGGCGGGTGTGCTGCTGGCGCTGAATCCGGTGCACGGTCTGGTGGTGCTGGGCACCTGGCTGCTGGTGGCCTGGACGACCCGCTACTCGTCGCTGGCGGCGCTGGTTGCGGCCGCGCTCGCGCCGATCTATTGGGGGCTGTTCTATGGTATCGACGCCTCGGCGCTGGTCGTGCTGATCATGAGTCTGCTGCTGATCTGGCGCCACCGCAGCAATATCGAGAAGCTGCTGAAGGGCAAGGAGTCGAAGATCGGCAGCAAGAAGAAACCGGAAGCCGCTGCGGACGCGGGGCACACGGAGCAGGCGAAGGTGCACCATCATCCGCTGGGACCGCGCAAGCGCAAGTGAATGGCGCTGGCCGTGAGGGGGCTTCGGGAGGGGCCGCCGGACCGGGAATCCTTCTCCTCACAACGTCCAAGGACGTAATGGGCTCAAAGAGGGACACCCGATCCGGCGGCTGGGGGATGTGATGGTCTGAGGCTTCGGGTGCAGCGCGTGATGTGGCCGGGGCTCTGGGGGGATCCGTTGTCCCTGCACTTATGACGACTGGCGGGGGCCGCTCTCGCCATTCGGCAGGTGCTCGATACGCTCACGCACTTGCTGAGACAACCCGGGAAGTTCGCGCTGGATCGTTCTCCATACGATCTCGAAGTCCACGTTGAAGTAGCCGTGCGCGATGGCATTGCGCATCTGGTAGGCCAAGGAAAGCGGCAATTCAGGATGTTCCGCCGCAAAGTCGGGATAGTGCTTCTCGATGTTGTTGCTGGCCTCGCCGATGATCTCAAGGTTGCGGAGCACGGCATCCTGTACCAGCTGGCTGTTCAAGAAGCTCGTCTCGTCCATGTTCCCGGTATAGCGGTCGATGCGTTCGATGGCGTCGAGGATATGGGACAGATAATCGGCCAGTCGTTGCCGGTCACGGGTCATATCGGGTGAGCCTCCGCAAGAACCGAGGCTCTGAAGCTGTCAGGCAGGGCATTGGGGGTCAGAACATCCACGGGCACGCCAAGCAGCTTGCTGAGTTCATGCCGAATCGCGCCGATGTCGAAGAGGGTTGTATCCGGCGTCGGGTCGATGAGGATGTCGAGATCGCTGTTGTCCGTATCCTGGCCGTGCAGCACGGAGCCGAATACCCGAGCATTCCGGGCGCGGTGCGACTCGACCACTTGCCGGATTGCGACTCGGTTCAAAGCCAAGGCTTCAGAGGGTTTCATGCTTTGCGTCCCGCAGCAAAAAATCCGGATTCATAGTAGTGAAGCCTCGAGCGGAAGGCAATGCCAGGGCCGGTCTGGCGCCGGGGCTGTGGCTCCGGGAGGGGCCGCCGGAGCGGGAATCCCTCTCCTCACAACGTCCAAGGACGTAATGGGCTCAAAGAGGGACACCCGATCCGGCGGCTGGAATGATGTGGCGTTTTGGGGCTTCGGGTGCCGCGCGTGATGTACGAGGCGCTCTGGGAAAGAGCCGAGGCTTCGGGAGGGGCCGCCGGAGCGGGAATCCCTCTCCTCACAACCTGGCGGTAATTGATTCGTCGAGGGACACCCGGTCCGGCGGCTGGGGGATATGATGGTCCGTGGCTTCAGCTGGGATTCGCAACCTCGGATGCAACGCGCGGTGAATGCGCGTGGGCAGCCGCCGGCTGTTGCAGGCTTTCCAGCGGCCAGCGGGGGTAGACCTCGAAATGCAGCGGGCCGCCGGTTGCGGGTTGCCCGGGGGCAGAGGGCACGACGCCCGGCGTGGTTGCCGGGGCAGATGCTGATGTCATCTTGCCCTCCGCCGGTTGTGACTCGGCTGCCGCCTGCAGCCGCAGTGCGCCGGCAAAGGCGATCATCGCGCCGTTGTCCGTGCACAGTGCCAATGCAGGAAAATGAATTTCCAGCGGCGGCAGTCGCTTGGGGCGCGCCTTGGCTGCTGCTGCCAGCTTGGCGCGCAGGCGCTGATTGGCGCTGACGCCGCCCGAGATCACCAGCCGGTTCAGCCCGGTCTGCTCCAGTGCCGTCAGCGCCTTGCCGACCAGCACGTCGGTGATTGCTTCCTCCACCTCCCGCGCCAGGTCGGCACGGTGCGCGTCGGCAAGCCCCTTCTTCACCTGGGTCAGCACGGCGGTCTTGAGGCCGCTGAAGCTGAAATCGAGATCCTCGCTCTTGAGCTTGGGGCGCGGCAGTTTGAAGCCCGGCGCGCCGGGGCGCTCGGGATCGGCGGCGGTTGACGCGAGTTTTGCCAGGGCGGGGCCGCCGGGGTAGCCAAGATCGAGCAGCTTGGCGCTCTTGTCGAAGGCTTCGCCGGCGGCATCGTCGACGGTCTCGCCCAGCAGGGTGTAGTGTCCGAGGCCATCGACGCGCAGCAACTGGGTGTGGCCGCCCGATACCAGCAGGGCGACGAAGGGAAAGGCGGGCGGGTTGTCGGACAGCAGCGGTGACAGCAGGTGGCCTTCGAGGTGGTGGATGCCGATGATGGGTTTGTCCAGCGCGAAGGCAAGCGCCGAAGCGACGGATGCGCCGACCAGCAGGGCGCCGGCCAGACCCGGTCCCTGGGTGTAGGCGATGGCGTCGATGGTGGCGAAGTCGCAGCCGGCATCCTGCATGACGCCTTCGAGCAGCGGGGTCAGGCGCTCGATGTGGTCGCGCGAGGCCAGCTCGGGCACGACGCCGCCGTAGCGTTCGTGCATGTCGGCCTGTGAGTGAAGTGCCTGGGCGAGCAGGCCGCGATCGGTGTCGTAGAGTGCGACACCGGTTTCGTCGCAGGAGGATTCGATGCCGAGTACCAGCATGGTGGGATGTGCGCTGCGGTCTGAATAATGGGGCAATGATAGCGGGTGTGTGCGGCGTCAACGCCGCCCGATAGTACGGTCATGTTTGCCGCCGCTGATCCGTAGGGGTAGGTGCTTGACGCTCCGCTTCGCTCGCTGATGGTGCCGAGTGGGGTGTACGCGGGCATAGTGGCAGGGAACCCCCGTTCGCCTCATGCGTTTCGCTTCGCTTCACGAGCGGCTCAGGGGGCACCCTGCCACGATGCGTCACCGTCGGTAGCTTGCGCAGGAAAGGCGGTCTGCGCATGTCGGGGGCGTGGTACACCCTTTCGGCGCCATCAGCGAGCGAAGCGGCGTCAGAGCGTGCATGGCACGCTCTCAGCCGAAAGGGTGTGCACCGCCCCAACGCTGCTCGTAAGCATCGGCACGCTTTTCGTGTCATGACGGCGGAGCATTCTGGGCCTTTCAGGCATGGCCGCCATTCCGGATGCCGGCCTCAGGCTTGGATGTGTCAAGCACCCCAA
>JBHADS010000211.1:0-7106 GCA_041855185.1 Lautropia sp.
GCGTTGGCGTTGGCGTTGGCATGGGCCGGCTGCTGGGCAGCGGCGGCCACGGCACCATCGGCCGGAGGCGGGGAAGCGGTGGCCGAAGCCGGCCGGGTGACGATTGGGATGCCGCGCAGCGTCATCCGTTGCAGGCCGGCGCACATCGCCATGCAGTGCAGGCTGCCGCCGGCGCCCATCAACAAAGCGGCGGTCATCAGGGGCCAGGCATTGCTCATCGTCGTATCCGGGACTGTGAGAGGGGGCTTCAGCGCCGGCTGCCTTGGGCCGGGGCGGCGGCCGGCGTGCCGATCCGATCGCTGTCCACCGGGTGCTGCTGCAATGCCTCGATGGCCAGCAGCTCGGGCAGCGGCAGGCGCCAGTCGTCACCTTCGATGACGATGGTCCAGCGGGTGCCGTCAGCCCACGTGACCGGTTGCTGGGCCTGCCATTGTCCATCCCCGTCTGCCCGCAGGTGGATGCTCATGTCGTCCTGCGGGTTGGAGGGATGCAGCAGGCGCAGCCGGCGTGGCAGGCTGCCGTCGGCTGCCTGCGGGGCGGCGGCCGAGGCGTCCGCTGTGGCGGAGGAGGGCGTGTGGCCCTCATTCGAGGGGCTGTCCGTGGCCGGGCCGGCAACCGATGCCACCTGTCCGCCGGGCGTGCGGGCCTGCAGCTTCAGCCGGATGCGCAGCAGGCCATCGTCGATGCGGGTGTCGAGCGTGCCCTGCAAGCCGAGCTGCCGGGCGCGGTCTTCCCGACTGGTATCCGGCGCCACCGACAGCCCCTGCTTGGCATAGTAGGAGGGCACCGGCACATCGCTGCCCTTGATGGCGATCCATAGGGTGACGAAGCCGGCGACCACGGTGGCGGCCGGGATGCCGAGCACCAGCCACATCAGGGGCTGGGACATCGGGCCGCCACGCCCCTTGGTGGCTGGGGTGGCCGGGGCGGGCGTGTCGTTGGCTGAAGCAGGAGCGTTGGATGTTGGCATGAATCAGCGGGGAACCATGAAGACGGTGCTGGTCCGACGCGGCGAGACAGGCGAAGCTTCTTCGGCGCCTGCGGCCACGACGGGCGTGATCTCGACCTCGATGGTATGCGAACCGGACTTGGCGGTGTGGTCCGGCGGCAGCTGCAGGTTGAGCGGCACCAGCAGGTTGGAGGCTGCCGGAACCTGGACACGATGCTCGCCGGCGACGGTCAGCCCTTCCAGACCGGTGACGGCAAGCTCGACGACGATCGGCTGCTCGCTGGTGTTCATCAGCTGCAGGCGATAGGTGTTCTCGATGCCGCCGCCTTCGGCGATCCGGGCCAGCGAGTGACGGTCGCGGATGATGTCGGCCTTCAGCGGGTTGCGCAGCACCAGCGAACTGATCAGGGCCACGCTGAGCACCAGCAGCAGGGTGGCATAGATCAGCACGCGCGGACGCAGCACGCGGCGCACGGCGGTCTTGGTGTCGAGGTGATTGACCAGCGCATTCTCGGTGGTGTAGCGGATCAGACCGCGGTCATAGGACATCTTGTCCATCACCGAGTTGCAGACATCGATGCAGGCGGCGCAGCTGATGCACTCGTATTGCAGGCCGTTGCGGATGTCGATGCCAGTCGGGCAGACCTCGACGCAGAGGCCGCAGTCGATGCAGCTGCCCAGGCCGAGCTCGGCCGGGTTGGCTTTCTTGGAGCGCGAACCGCGCGGATCACCCCGTTCCTTGTCGTAGGTGATGATCAGCGTGTCCTTGTCGAACATGGCGCCCTGGAAACGGGCGTAGGGGCACATGTAGGTGCAGACCTGCTCGCGCAGGAAGCCTGCATTGCCCCAGGTGGCAAAGCTGTAGAAGATGAACCAGAACCACTGCCAGGGACCGAGCGAGAGGCTCAGGATGCCGTGGCCCAGTTCACGAATCGGGGCGAAATAGCCGATGAAGGTGAAGCCGGTCCAGACGGCGACCACCACCCAGATCAGGTGCTTCAGGCCGCGGACACGGAATTTCTGCCAGGACATCGGGGCCGCGTCGAGTTTGCGGCGCTTGGCGCGGTCTCCCTCGATCTTCTGTTCGATCCAGAGAAACAGCGAGGTATAGACGGTCTGCGGACAGGCGTATCCGCACCAGACACGGCCGGCGATGGCCGTGACGAAGAACAGGCCCAGCGCGCACAGCACCAGCAGCGCGGCCAGGTAGATGAAATCCTGCGGCCACAGCACGGTGCCGAACAGGTGGAACTTCCGGGTATCCAGGTCGAACAGAACGGCCTGGCGGCCGTTCCATTGCAACCAGGGCAGCCCGTAGAACACGAGCTGCGTGATGATCAGACTGGCAACCCGCAAATTGTCGTAACGGCCTCGGACCGAGCGGGGTTGAATCTTGACTCGGGCTTCGTAGCTGGAGAACAGGCCACCTGCCTTTCCGGCCTTCTCGGCAGCAGCGGCTGCATCGGCAGCCTTGCTGGTCGGTGCGTGACGACGTTGTGCTTCGCGGGTTTCCATGGGTGATCAGGGCTTCTTGGACAGGGACATGACGTAACCCGTCAGCACATGGATCTGATCCTGGGTCAGGATCGCCTTGTGAGAGGGCATCTGATTGTTGAAACCGTTGTTGATGGCGGCCGTCACGTTCTGCATGCCACCGCCATGCAGCCAGATGCGGTCGGTCAGGTTGGGGGCACCCAGATCCTGATTGCCCTTGCCATCAGGCCCGTGACAGGCGGCACAGGCGGTGAAGGCTTTCTTGCCCTTCTGTGCCTTGATGGCGTCGGAGGACGAACCCGAGAGCGACAGCACGTACTGTGCGACGTTCTCGATGTCGGCCGGCGACTCGAACACGGCAGCCTGCGAGGGCATGATGCCGTTGCGGCCATCGGTGATGGTTTCGGTGATCTTCTCGGCAGTGCCGCCGTACAGCCAGTCGTTGTCGGTCAGGTTCGGGAAGCTGCGACCGCCGCGGGCATCGGCACCGTGGCACTGGGCGCAGTTGTTCAGGAACAGACGCTGACCGATCGCCATCGCTTTCGGATCGGCGATCAGCTCTTCGGCCGGCTTGTTGGTGAACTCGGCGTAGATCGGGGCCAGGGTTGCCTCGACCTCCTTGCGCTCGGCCTGATACTGGCCGGCCGAGGTCCAGTCGCCGATGCCCTTGAAGGCGCCCGGATACCAGACCAGATAGCCGATGGCGAAGATGCAGGAGAGCAGATACAGACCCATCCACCAGCGGGGCAGGGGGTTGTTGGCCTCCCGGATGTCGCCATCCCAGACGTGCCCGGTGGTGTTGTCGGCGGTGGGTTCCGGACGACGGCTGTTGGCGATCAGGACGAACAGACAGAACAGCAGGCTGGCAACGGTCAGGCCGGCAACGTAAAAGGACCAGAAGTCCGAGATGAAATCAGCCATGTTTGGTCTCGGTAGGTTCGTTCAGTGGAAGGTTGGCGGCTTCATCGAAACGTGCCTTGTTTCTGGCAGACCAGGCATAGGCGATGATGGCCAGGAAAGAAATCAGGAAAAAGAGGGTGATCAGACCCCGGATCAGAGAGATGTCCATCAGTGCCTCCGTGGCGGCCCCAGGGGCCGCGCATGGTTGACCGGAGGACGCCACCCGGAGTGGGTGGCAGTCCCGTCTTACTGCGTCTTGGGCCGAACGGTGCCCAGCCCTTGCAGGTAGGCGATCACGGCGTCCATTTCGGTTTTTCCGGTAACGGCTTCTGCGGCGCCTGCGATGGCCTCATCCGTGAAGGGCACGCCGGCAGTGCGCAGCGCTTCCATGTGGCGGGTGATCGTCTTGGCGTTGACCGGGGTGGTTTCGAGCCACGGATACTCGGGCATGTTGGACTCGGGCACCACATCGCGCGGATTGTTCAGGTGCACACGATGCCATTCGTCGCTGTAGCGGCCGCCCACACGGGCCAGATCCGGACCGGTACGCTTGCTGCCCCACTGGAAGGGGTGGTCCCAGACGGACTCGGCAGCCACCGAGTAGGGGCCGTAGCGCAGGGTTTCGGCCCGGAAGGGACGGACCTGCTGCGAGTGGCAGTTGTAGCAGCCTTCGCGCACGTAGATGTCACGGCCGGCAACCTGCAGGGCCGTCGGAGGGGTCATGCCCGGCAGCGGCTCGGTGGTCGAGCGCTGGAAGAAAAGGGGCACGATCTGAACCAGGCCGCCCACCGAGATCACCAGAAGGATCAGGACGATCATCAGCCAGGGGTTGGTTTCGATTTGTTCGTGAGTGAGTTTCATCGGTCGTTCTTCTGTAAAGAAGGCCTCGGCATGTCGGGGCTGGCCCCGACATGCCCTCTCAGGGTTCAGTGGCTCTGACGGGCAGTGGCCAGCTCGGGCGTGGCGCCCGTCGCGTGATGGCCGCCATCCAGATTGTCGGGAACCGGCACCGGGGCGGTGTTGCCACCCTGAACCGTGCGCCAGACGTTGTAGGCCATCACCACCATACCGGCCAGGTACAGCACGCCGCCGATCAGACGGATCACGTAGTACGGGAAGCTGGCCTTGACCGACTCGGCGAAGGTGTAGGTCAGCGAGCCGTCCGGCTCCAGCGCACGCCACATCAGGCCCTGCGTGACGCCGGCAACCCACAGCGCGGCGGCGTAGAGCACGATGCCGATGGTGGCCAGCCAGAAGTGCAGCTCGATCAGGTTGGTGCTGTACATCCGCTCACGGCCCCACAGGCGCGGGATCAGGTAGTAGAGGCTGCCCATGGTGATCAGACCCACCCAGCCCAGGGCGCCGGAGTGGACGTGACCGATGGTCCAGTCGGTGTAGTGCGACAGGGCATTCACCGTCTTGATCGACATCATCGGACCCTCGAAGGTCGACATGCCGTAGAAGGAGAGCGACACGATCAGGAAGCGCAGGATCGGGTCTTCACGCAGCCGGTGCCAGGCGCCCGACAGCGTCATGATGCCGTTGATCATCCCGCCCCAGGAGGGTGCGAACAGGATCAGCGACAGCACCATGCCCAGCGACTGGGTCCAGTCCGGCAGCGAGGTGTAGTGCAGGTGGTGCGGACCGGCCCACATGTAGGTGAAGATCAGCGCCCAGAAGTGCACGATCGACAGGCGATAGGAGTAGATCGGCTTGCCGATCTGCTTGGGCACGAAGTAGTACATCATGCCCAGGAAGCCCGCGGTCAGGAAGAAGCCCACGGCATTGTGGCCGTACCACCACTGCACCATCGCATCCTGCACGCCGGCGTAGGCCGAGTAGGACTTGGTGAGCGTGGCGGGAATGGCGGCGCTGTTGACGATGTGCAGCAGGGCCACGGCCAGGATGAAGGCGCCGTAGAACCAGTTGGCCACGTAGATGTGCTTGACCTTGCGCTTGACGATGGTGCCGAAGAACACGATCGCGAAGGCCACCCAGACGGCGGCGATCAGCAGGTCGATCGGCCATTCGAGTTCGGCATATTCCTTGCCCTGGGTGAAGCCCAGCGGCAGGGAGATGGCGGCTGCAACGATGACCGCCTGCCAGCCCCAGAAGGTGAAGGCGGCCAGCTTGGGCGCGAACAGCGGCACGTGCGAGGTGCGCTGCACCGTGTGGTAGGCGGTTGCGAACAGCGCACAGCCACCGAAGGCGAAGATGACCGCATTGGTGTGCAGCGGGCGCAGACGACCGAAACTCAGCCAGGGAATGCCGAAGTTCAGGGACGGGAAGGCGAGCTGGGCTGCGATCCAAACGCCGACCGCCATCCCCACCACGCCCCAGACGACGGTCATGATGGAGAATTGACGGACAACGCGATCGTTCCAGACAGGGGACGATGTTGTCATGTTGAAATGCCGGATGAAGCTCGGAAGGATGGATGGAAGCAGCCCGCAAAAGTGCCGGGCCGACTGCCCGATGATCTTGGCAGAAGCCAAAGCTGGCCTTGATTTAGGTCAACCCGATTGGAATCGCTGTCCGAAGCGCTGTCGGATGGCGTTTTTCAGGCACCTGGAGCGGCCTCCGGCGGACCTGGCAGGCGTCCATTCGTGCCGGTTGCGACAGGGGCTGCCCGGTGCCGATCCGGCGTCGGGCGGAGGTCGTGCGCAGCCCCGCCGCGCGCCCAGCGGATGGCGCCGCAGGCCGCCGGACAGCAGGGAGGCCGGGTGTGGACCGTGGCCGGGAGACCCGCGCAGGGCCGGAGAGGGCGCCCCGCTCAGCCCGGGCCGGAGGTGCTGTCGCGGGGGGCGCCGGCGGGGCTGTCGGGCCGGGGCGCCGATGGGGAATCGACTGCTGTAGGTGGCGCTTTTTGTCCCGCTGCGGCCGTCATGTCGGCCGCCATGTCGTCGTCCAGCAGGATGCGCTCGGCCTCGACATCCAGATCCTCGAACTGGCCGGAATGGACGGCCCAGTACAGCGCCACCAGGATGGCGAACAGCAGGATGATCGACAGGGGGATCAGGGTGAAGAGGATGTCCATGTTCAGCGGCCTGCCCTCAGGGCATTGAGCACCACGACCAGGGAACTGCCGGCCATGCCCAGGCCCGCCAGCCAGGGCGGCACCAGACCGGCGGCAGCCAGCGGGATCGACAGGACATTGTATAGGCAGGAAAAGATCAGGTTCTGGTGCACGATCCGCATCGCGCGCCGGGCGGCCTGGCGCGCGGTCAGCAGGCCGTCGAGGCGCTCGTTCAGCAGCAGGATGTCGGCGTGATGCTGCGCCAGTGGCGCCGCACTGGCCAGCGAGGCCGAGACATCGGCCCGGCTGAGCACCGGCGCGTCGTTGATGCCATCACCGACCATCATCACGCGGTGCCCGGCGGCCTGCAGCGTGCGCATGGTCTCCAGCTTGTCCTCGGGGCGGGCGCCGGCCTGCAGGGCATCGTCGGCAAAGCCCAGGGCATGACCGATGCGCGCCACGCGCGCCTGATGGTCGCCCGAGACGATCCGGCAGCCGATGCCCTCGGCCCGGAAGCCCGCCAGCGTGGCTTCGGCCCCCGGCCTGACGGTTTCGGTCAGCTCGAAGCTGGCCTGCCAGCGCGGGGCCGCGGTGCCGGCCTCGGCGGCCTCGGCGGATTCGGTGGTTTCGGCGGGACTCAGGCGCAGCTCGATCAGGGTCTGGCGCGGGCTGATGGTGGCCACGAAGGGGGCGCCGTCGATGTCGAGTCGGGCGCGCAGGCCGCCGCCGGCCAGATTGACCACATCC
>JBHADS010000212.1:0-4469 GCA_041855185.1 Lautropia sp.
CCGTACTCGCGCTGCAGCTCGCGTCCCACCAGCAGGTTGAACTTCTGATCGCTGCCACCCAGCTCCAGATCGGCCTTCAGCTCCACCGAGTCGTAGCCCTGCAGCAGCGGATAGAGCATTTCATGAACCGAAATCGGCAAGCCCCCCTTGAAGCGCTTGCTGAAATCATCCCGTTCGAGGATGCGGGCCACGGTGTAGCGCGAGGCCAGCTGGATCATGCCCCGCGTGCCGAGCGGATCGCACCAGGCCGAGTTGTAGCGGATCTCGGTCTGCGTCGGGTCGAGCACCAGACTGGCCTGCGCGAAATAGGTCCGGGCATTCTCCTCGATCTGCTCGCGGCTCAACGGGGGACGGGTGGCATTGCGGCCGGAAGGATCGCCGATCGATGCCGTGAAATCACCGATCAGGAAGATGACCTGATGACCGAGCTGTTGCAATTGACGCAACTTGTTGAGCACCACGGTATGACCCAGATGCAGGTCCGGTGCGGTGGGGTCCAGCCCCAGCTTGACCCGCAGCGGCTGCCCGGTTTCGGCACTGCGCCGCAACTTGGCGGCCAGCTCGCTTTCGACCAGCAGCTCATCGATGCCCCGTTTGATGAGGTTCAAGGATTGCTCGACGGTTTGGTTCACCTGATCACTGGAGGACATAAGACAGCAAAAGTATGAGAATGTTATGGGCGTGTAAGAACCTGTTTACGAACAGGTGCCAAAAAAGACCGACTTCCTCTTGTGCGTTTGACGTTAGAATCTAGGCCGTCCGACCTGATCCCGAGTATCAAGGGGTTTTTGCGCCTGTCTCCCACCCGCCAGCCATCGGCCCAACCGGCCGTCCAGCGTGCGGGAGCTTCGGTGCATCAAACCTCCGGCAAGCCTCGCCCTTTCTTCTCACAAAGAAAGACGGGCCATGCCCGCAGGGAACAGCGCGTCGGCCACCTGGGCAACCCGCCACTGCTTTTCGGTGATTCTAGCCGAGGCTATCAGGCGACTGCCCACTTTTCTCCCCGGCTGTCCGATAACCGACGGCCAGGCAGTCCGACCTCAAACGTCCGCATGCACACGTCTCCAGGCAAACGACTCACCTCTGCAATCGGCGCCGCCCTGTCGGTTGCCACGTTGACCGCCTTCGCCGTCGCCCCCTTGACCGAAGAGCCGCCGCCGCACGCCCGTATCATCGAGCCGGTCACGCTGAAACCCGAGGCCATCGAAACCCGGGCCTCCGGCAACTATCTTCGGCAGGTCAAGATCGCACGTGGCGAGTCGCTGGGCAGCCTGATGCGCAAATTCGGCCAGCAGGACCATGCGCTGGCCGAGTTCATCCGCAACAACCCCACCGCGCGGAAGATGCTGAGTCTGACCCCTGGCACCTCGGTCCACGCCGAACTCGACGGCGACAACCGCATCCAGACCCTGAGCTATCTGCTGCCGCTGGTCAAGCAGGGGCAGGAAATGCCGCAGCGCCTGCTGCTCAGCCGCACCGGCGGCAAATGGAAGGCCGAGCTGCAGGACTACCCGCTCGAGCGGCATCTGGTCACGCGCACGGCCACCGTCAACACCACTCTGTTTGCCGCCACCGATGCGGCAGGCATTCCCTCGGCCATCACCGGCCGGATCGCCGACGTGTTCGGCTCGGACATCGACTTCCACCGCGAGGTCAGGAAAGGCGACCGCATCCGGCTGGTCTACGAGATGTTCGTCGACCCCGAGTCGGTCAGTGATGGCCAGCCCGGCCGCATCCTGGCCATCGAGTACCTCTCCGGCGACAAGCGCCTGGATGCGCTCTGGTTCGACCGCGCCGATGGCACCGGCGACTACTACAGCTTCGATGGCCAGGCGCTGAAGCGCCGCTTCCTGCGCTCGCCGCTCGAATACACCCGGATCAGCTCCGGCTTCTCGCTGGGCCGCCGCCACCCGGTCTTCCGTGACTGGCGGGTCCACAAGGGCGTCGATTACGCCGCCCCCACCGGCACCAAGATCCGCACGGTTGGCGATGGCGTGGTCGAATACATCGGCACCCAGCGCGGCTACGGCAAGGTCGTCATCGTCAAGCACGACGACAACCAAAGCACGCTCTATGCCCACATGCACCGCTTCGCCAGCCAGCTGAGCCTGGGCGACACCGTCCAGCAGGGCCAGATCATCGGCGAAGTCGGCCAGACCGGCTGGGCCACAGGCCCGCATCTGCACTTCGAGTTCCTGCTCAACGGCAAGCAGATCGACCCGACGACGATGCTGCCACAGCCCACGCAGCCGCTGGATGCCACCAGCCAGATTCAGCTGCGCGCATCGGCCGAGAAGCTGATCGACATGATGCGCTGGCAGGAAGCCGTCAACGTCGCTGCTTTCGAGTAAGCCGGATTCCCGGCGCCCCCGCTTGCAGCAGCGTCGGCTCGGCCCACAGCCCTGCCGGCGCCCGTATCCCGGCAGCCCTGGAAGCACCCGATCGCCGAGCCCAGGCAGCGTCACGCTCAGGCCCGCCCCCATCAGACCGCCGTCCGCCTCATGAATCCACGCACAGCCAAACCGGAGCATGAAATCCATGCCGGCCTGATGTCCGGCACCAGCATGGATGGCGTGGATGGGGTGCTCATCGCCTTCGACCGCGAAGGACGCCCGGTCGAGACGCTCGCAACCGTGTCATTGCCGATGCCGGAAGACCTCCGGCAGCAACTGGCCGGTCTGCAATCCCCCCAGCCGGACGAACTGGCTCAGGCCGCGCGTGCCGCCAACGCACTGGCCGACCTCTACACCCATTGCGTCGAGGCCATGCTCGACGACGCCCGCCTGCCGGCAAGCGCAGTCCGCGCCATCGGTGCGCACGGCCAGACCATCCGCCACGCACCCGCCGAGGGCTACTCGTTGCAGATCCTCAACGGCGCACGCCTCGCCGCCCGCACCGGCATCCCCGTCGTGGCCGATCTGCGCAGTGCCGACATCGCGCTCGGCGGTCAGGGGGCACCGCTGATGCCCGCCTTTCATGCCCACGTCTTCCGGCACCTGCCGGGCCGATGCGGCATCCTCAATCTGGGGGGCATTGCCAACCTCAGCATCATCGAAGCCGCCCCTGCGGCTGATACGGGCTCCGGAGCGGCCCCTTCGCCGACGACAGCACCACGGGTTTTCGGCTTCGACACCGGCCCGGCCAACGTGCTGCTGGATGCCTGGATCGAAAAGCACCAGAACAAGCGCTTCGATCACCGGGGTGAATGGGCCGCCAGCGGCCAACCGATCCCGGCGCTGCTGGATGCGCTGCTGACGGAGCCCTATTTCGCTCAGCCGGCGCCCAAGAGCACGGGTCGAGACCTGTTCCACCTGGGCTGGCTGGCCCGGCACCTGCCGGCCGGACACGACTGGCGCCCCGAAGACATTCAGGCCACCCTGCTGGCGCTCACCGCCGAAACCACGGCCAGCGCCATCCGCCAGCATCACCTGTCCGCCGTCTACGTCTGTGGCGGCGGCGCCGAGAACCACCATCTGATCGAGGCCATCCGCAGCCGCAGCGGCACGGACACCCACATCGACAGCACCAGCTCCCTCGGTATCGCACCGCAGGCGGTGGAAGCCAGCGGCTGCGCCTGGCTGGCCCGGCAGCGGCTGCACGGCGAAGCCATCATCCTTCAGGCCATCACCGGCGCCCGCCGCAACGCGGTCCTGGGCGCCCTGCACCTGCCTCCCCACTAGCTGTCGTTTCCCAATAGGTTGTTCACCCGAGGAGAGGCCAGATGGAGGTTCCCACACCAAGACATCTGCTTCAGGAATCCCGGGATGAACATCCCTAAGAATGCCTCATTGACCCCCAAAAGCGAGCCCCTCGACGGCCTCGTGCGCGAATGGCTCCTGCCGGCAAAGTCGGCGCAGGCGCCACAGCCGGCTTGCGTCCGGCCGCGGGAGCGGCCAGGATTGCCTGGCTCAGACTGTCATTCATTCCGACATTTTTACCGCTGGTCTAGTTTTAACAATAACTTTTGCACGAAAAATTAGCATGCAACGAGTTTTGCGGGTTTCTCCGGATTAACGCTCGGCGCCCACAGCTCCTAAGCTGATCACATGCTGACCGAATCGATCCTGTCCCTGCTGGGCAACTATCGCAACAGCCTGACGGCAAACGAAAGGCGTCTGGTCGAGGCCATCACGGCCGACCCGGACAGCGCACTGTTTCTCTCCGGCCGGCAACTGGCCCGCTCGGCCGGCGTGCACGAATCCACCCTCGTGCGCATGGCCCAGAAGCTGGGCTTCGATGGCTACCCAGCCTTCCGCCGGGCGATGCTCGAATCGCAGCAGTATGCCTCAGCGGGCCCCAGCCTGCGTGTGGCGCACACCCTGGCCAGCGCGGCGGATGGCGAACTCTGGCCCCGGCTCGTCAGCCACGAGGTGGAGTCCCTGCTCACCAGCCAGAAGCACATCGCGCAGCCGATGCTCGACGAGGCCGCCGACATGCTCGGCCAGGCACGACACATCTACATCTGGGCC
>JBHADS010000213.1:0-2588 GCA_041855185.1 Lautropia sp.
CATCACGGCCGCCCTGGGCGCCCTGCTGGCCTCGCAGACCATCGAGCTGGACCCGGCGGCCTTCGGCGAGCTGCTGTCACGGATCGAGCCCAGCGACGGCGTGCATTTTCCGGGGATCTCGCACATCGACCACCTGAAGGGAATATGCCACCAGAGCCTGCCTGTGCCGAAGGGCTTGCGGGTGCTGGTGCTCGACTGCGGGGGCGAGGTCGATACCGTGCATTTCGACCGTGAGCAGGCCCGTGCCATCTACCGCGAGCACCGCGACGAGGTGCAGCAGATGCTGTGCATGATGACACTGGGTCTGCAGCACAGTGATCTGCAGCTGGTGGGTAGCGCCGCGACGATGAGCGCGCGTCCGAGCCAGCTGATCCTGCCCAAGCCGGTGCTGGAGGCCGTCATCTCGCTGGCCCTGCACGCCGGCGCGCTCGGCGTGAACTGCGCGCACAGCGGCACCGTGCTCGGTGTGCTGTACCAGGACGATGGCTCGCTGACACGGGCCGCCCAGCTGCACCGGCTGCTCGGCGACGAGCTGGCGGGCAGTGTCGCCCTGCTCGGCGACTTCGCGGTGATCGGAGGGGGTGTCCATGAACTTGCTTGACCGTACCAGGAACGCTTTCACCGCCGCCAGCGCCGAGCTCATCGGCCTGCCGGAGCCGTCGGACCCGCTGGTGGGCGCACCGCCGGCCGAATCGCTGTTCGAGCGCGATACCCACAACCCATCGATGCAGCAGATCAAGGCCAGCGGGCGGCACCAGGGCGAGATCATCGATTTCTGCGTGCCGGTGAACCAGTATTTTCCGCCGCCGACACTGCAAGCCAGCATCATCGCCAACCTGCCGGAGATTCTGAAGCACTATCCGGACGAAGCCGCCGAACAGGCGCGGCACCTGTCGAGCTTCACGGGCCTGCCTGCCAGCAATCTGGTGGTGGCCAACGGCTCGACCGAGATCATCACCGAGCTGTGTCGCGGTCTGCGCGGACCGATGCTGACCACGATCCCGACCTTCGGCCGCTGGACCGATCTGCCGCGCGAGCTGGGCGTGCCCACGCATTTCATCCAGCGGCGTGAGGAACAGGATTTTCAGATCAGCGTCGATTTCCTGATCGATCAGGTGCGGCAGACCGGCTCGCGCGCGCTGGTGCTGTGCAACCCCGACAACCCGACCGGCACGATCTGGCAGGCGTCGGAGGTGCTCTACCTGATGGACGAGCTGGACGATCTGGATCTGATCGCCATCGACGAGTCCTTCATCGACTTCTCGGGCGTGGCCAGTGTGGCGGCGGCTGCCATCCATTCGCCGGCCACGGTCGTGGTCAAGAGCATGGGCAAGTCGCTGGGCTGGCACGGCATCCGGCTGGGCTATGCCGCGGCCAATCTGGAGCGGACGAGCGCGTTGCAGCGGGCGATGCCCTACTGGAACATCAACGGGCTGGCGGCTTTCGTGCTGCGCCAGCTGCCGTCCTTGAAGACGCAGTACGATGAGAGCTTCGCCCGGATGGCGCAGGACCGCTCCAGCATGATCGAACTGCTGCAGCAGGTTCCGGGCCTGAAAGTCTGGCCGTCGCAGTGCAATTTCGTGTTCTGCCGTCTGCCCGACGACATCCCCGGCCAGCTGCTGCGCAACCGGCTGCTCGACCGGCACGGGCTGTTCGTGCGCGAATGCGGCAACAAGCTCGGCTCCAGCTCCCAGTATCTGCGGCTGGCGGTGATGAAGCCCGCCGTCGTGGCCCGTCTGGTCGAAGCGATGCTGGTCGAGATCCTGGCGATCCGCCAGAGCTGATCGACGGGCCGGTGATCAGCCGATCGTCCGCGGCAGGCGGATCTCGATCACCAGTCCCCCGCCCTCGCGGGCACGGGCCCGGACGCTGCCCTGGTGCATCAGCACCGATTGCTGGACGATGGCCAGGCCCAGGCCATAGCCATCGACCCCGCGGGCATTGGCGGCCCGGAAGAAGGGCTTGAACAGGCTGTCGAGCTGATCGGCCGGCACGCCCGGTCCCCGATCCATCACCTCGATCGACACCTGCGCCGAACGCGCCGGCGCCCGCAGCACGACCTCCACCGAGCTGCCTTCGGCGGTGAACTTGACGGCGTTGCGAACCACGTTCTCGCAGGCGCGGTAGATCAAGCCCTCGCGCAGCCGGACTTCGACCGGCGCACTGCCCTCGGCCAGCGTGAAGTGCACCGTCCGCTGCTGGGCGCGCGCCTCGAAGTCGGCATCGGCCACCACGTCGCGCAGCAGCGCGGCCAGGTCGAAGTCGGCCGGCTCCTCATCGCTGGTGCCAGCCTCCAGCCGCGACAGCGTCAGCAACTGGCCGATCAACTGGTCGAGCCGCTCGGTCTCCCGATCGATGCGATCGAGCGAAGCCTGCAGGCGCTCGGGTTGCTGGCGCGCCAGATCGGAGGCTGCCTGCAGTCGGGCCAGCGGCGAGCGCAGCTCGTGCGAGACATCGTGCAGCAGCCGCTGCTGTGATTGCAGCAGGCTCTGGATCTGCTCGACCATGTGGTCGAAATGCCCGCCCAGCTCGGTGATCTCGTCGCGCACCGGCCCCATCTTGTCCTTGACCCGCGTCTCCAGCCGCCC
>JBHADS010000214.1:0-4260 GCA_041855185.1 Lautropia sp.
GAGGTCGTCACCATGCCGCCACCGTCCTCCGGCGGCATCCACCTGGTGCAGATTCTCAACATGATGGAAGGCTGGCCGATCGGCCAGTGGGGCCACAACAGCGCCCAGACCGTGCACCACGTCGCCGAGGCGATGAAACTTGCCTATGCCGACCGCTCCGAATACCTGGGCGACCCGGACTTCGTGAGCATTCCGCAGAGCGGGCTGACCTCCAAAGCCTATGCCGACAGCCTGCGCAAGACCATCAGCGCCGACAAGGCCCGCAGCGCCAGCCAGATCAAGCCCGGCAAGCCGCAACCCTACGAGAGCGACCAGACCACCCATTACTCGGTGGCCGACCGGCAGGGCAACGCGGTGGCCGTCACCTACACGCTGAACACCAACTTCGGCACCGGCATCGTCGCGCCGGGCACCGGCATCCTGCTCAACAACGAGATGGATGACTTCTCGGCCAAACCCGGCGTGCCCAATGCCTACGGACTGGTCGGCGGCGATGCCAACGCCGTCGCCCCCGGCAAGCGGCCGCTGTCCTCGATGACCCCCACCTTCGTGCTGAAGGATGGCAAGCCCTGGCTGCTGACCGGCTCGCCCGGCGGAGCACGCATCATCACCACCGTGCTGCAGACCATCAGCAACAGCATCGACCACGGCATGAACCCGGCCGAAGCCGCCGCCTCCGTCCGTTTCCACCACCAGTGGACCCCGGACGAGCTGCGCATCGAGCGGGGCTTCCCGGTCGACACCATCCAGTTGCTGAAGCAGCGGGGTCAGAACGTCGTCGTCAAACCCGCGATGGGCCGCACCCAGACCATCCAGCTGCAGAACGGCGAATTCTGGGGCTGGTCCGACCCGCGCAACCCGGACGGCAAGACCCTGGGCTACTGAGCCACCCCTTCCCTTCTGCCGTGGCAGCATGAGCATCTGCAGCACGGCGGCCAAAAGTATGCTGCAATTGCTGCTTCCTGCCCCACGCTGGCCGCCAGCCCCTCAGCGCCGCTCCCTCACGCCGGCGCCCCGGCACGCGGCGCCCAGGGGCTGCCCACCCGACCGTTCTCATGCTCACCCGCGAACTGCTGGAAAGCGGCGCCTACCTGGCCTCCTTCAAGAACACCCCCGACATCACCTGGTGGACCCAGGACCAGATTGCCGAGTCGATGCACGCCACCCTGGCCGAGCGCCCCGATCCCGGCGCCCCGGTCTGGCTCTTTGCCTACGGCTCACTGATCTGGAACCCGGCTTTTCATTTCGTCGAACAGCAGCGCGCCACCCTGCAGGGCTGGCGGCGCAGCTTCTGCATGCGCCTGATCGCCGGTCGCGGCCACAGCCACTACCCGGGCCGGATGCTGGCGCTGGATGCCTGCCCGCCCAGCATCGAGGCCAGCGGACTTCAGGCCACCGGTGAAGCTGCCGGCGCGGGCGTGGGTCCAGCCCAGGCATCGAGCACCTACCCCTGGCGCACACACAACCCCGCCTTTGCCGAGCACTGGCCCCGCCACACCACCGGGCTGGCCCTGCGGCTGGACGAAGCCCAGCTCGAACACGAGCTGATGCTGGTCTGGACCCGCGAAATGATCGGCGGCACCTACCGCCCCCACTGGCAGGAAGTGCAACTGGCCGACGGGCGCATCGTGCAGACCATCATCTTCGTGATGAACCACGACTGCCCCTTCTACGAACGCGACGCCTCCGTCTCCACCGTCGCCCCGATCATCGCCACCGCCAGCGGCCACCTCGGCCACAACATCGACTACCTGCTCGAACTGGACAAGGCGCTGCGACACCACCACATCCACGACCCCTACATCAGTGACCTGATCGACGCCGTGCGGGTGTATGCGGTGGATATCTGAAACGGGTTCACCATGCCCACCCCTCCACTGCCTTGACATGAAAGGCGGCTTTCCCGAATGCCCCGATATCCTCTTTCAGGCAAGCGCCGTGACTGGGGAAAGATGCAGGAGGCATCTCACCAACAACAGATGCCCCAACGGCCAGCAGGTACACCGCAAAACAGCGCAGCCGCATCGACCGGGCGCCAAGATTGACAACTCCCCCCCGGCTCGGTATCAATGGCGGTAATCAAACCGCCAACCAGCCCCGCTCATGTCCGAACTTATCGAAAGTCTGACAATCAAGGACTTCCGAGGTTTCTCCGAACTGAACATCCCTGCATTCGGCAAGGTAAACCTCATTACCGGCAAGAACAATGCTGGCAAGTCTTCTGTTCTGGAAGCTATCCTGATTCTGGCTTCGCGCGGCTCCCTGGAAGCCTGCCAGTACATACTCTCCTACCGTGAGGAAATCACCAGCCCACGCTCCGAGCAGTCATGGTTCAACAGCCCGGCAGACTTCAGGTTCTGGCGCGGCTTGTTCCGAGGATACCCGGAAATCTGGAAAGAACGGGACAAGGAGCACGCTTTTTCCATTTCGGCATCGGGCCGGATTCCTGCAGCCCAATCATCACTTGAAACACGGGCGTGCTGGCACACCTGGAATCCAAACCCTGAAGGGAGCAAACAAACACCCGTCAGCAAAGAACCTGCGCTGGCCCTCATTGAGCCCGCCGAGACACGCTACTCACCGCTATCGGCGATACGGTCAGCAGCAGCCATTGACACACCAAGCGAAATTCTTTGCATCCACATCGATTCTTTCAGCTCCAGAACCACCCGAGACCTGGCAGAGCGCTGGGATGCCATTGCCCTGACCGACGCACAGGAATACGTCGTCAACGCCCTGAAACTCATTGCCCCAGACATCACAGCCGTCAACATGATCGGTGGGGATGGCAATGCAGCCAATGGCCGCACGGCCGTCGTCCGGAGCACCCGCTTTCCGTCTCCGATTCCGCTGCGCTCCTACGGCGACGGAATCAACCGTCTGTTCGGCATAATCCTTTCACTGTGCAACGCGCGTGATGGCATCCTGCTCATCGACGAATTCGAGAATGGATTGCACTACTCCGTCCAGCCTCTCATCTGGAAAACCATCTTCCAGCTGGCAAAGGACATGAACGTACAGGTTTTTGCCACCACGCACAGCCGTGACTGTGTGCATGCCTTCCAGGAGGCCGCCAACGAAAGCCCCGAAGATGGCCGTCTGATTCGCCTCACCCGCAAGAATGACATCGTCATCCCCACGGTGTTCAAAGAAACTGAACTGCAGATTGCAGCGGAAAACGACATCGAGGTTCGCTGAATGGCAAGCACACAAGAACAATACAAGAGCACAAGTGCTGACGCCAACGCTTCCGGAAAACGCATACTCCTGATCGAAGGGCCAGATGACGAACATGTCGTCAAAAGCATCTGCGGCCGCCTGAAACTTGGCAAAATCGACGATTTTGCCAGCGGCAAACCCGGCTCACAGCAAGAACAAGGCAAGGAGGCACTATTGCGAGCCCTCCCAGTTCACCTGTCAGGAAGCAACATCCATTCTCTCGGCATCATCCTTGATGCCGATGGGGATGACAGCAACATAGAAGCCGAGCACGGCGCTCGAAATCCCGGTAACGGTATATCCGGAACCTGGCAAACCATCGCCAAAGTTCTGAAAGACAAAGGCTATCTCTCCGTGCCAGACCAGCCATACCCCGAAGGCACCGTCATTCCTTCGCCATCGGAGTCTGGCTCTGGTGGCACGATTCAAGACAACGCTGCGCTACTGCTACCCCGCGTCGGCATCTGGATCATGCCAAACAACCGTCTCGATGGAACCCTCGAAACCTTCCTGCGCTTTCTGGTCCCTGAAGACGACAAACTGCTACCGCACGCAGAACGGATAATCGACGAACTGCCGAACGTCGAACCCTCAGCCGAAAAACGCTTCAAGCCGATACACCGGCAAAAAGCCCTGATGCACACCTGGCTGGCCTGGCAGCAGGAGCCCGGCAAGCCCTACGGCCAGGCCATCACCGCCCGTTATCTCGACACCAGCCTACCCATCGCCCAGACCTTTGCCGTGTGGCTCCAAAAAACCTTCTGGCCTGAACCCTGACCCCGTAGCCCCAAAGCCGCCTGCCTCACCGCCAGCGGCCACCTCGGCCACAACATCGACTACCTGCTCGAACTGGACAAGGCGCTGCGGCACCACCACATCCACGACCCCTACGTCAGCGACCTGATCGACGCCGTGCGGGTGTATGCGGTGGATATCTGAGACCACGGTGCGATCGGTGCCGGCGGTGATAGTGCCTGCATCCGACGCGAGGATGCCCCCCAGCGCGGCTGCCCGCATCGCAAAAAAGTGATCCATGCCACA
>JBHADS010000215.1:0-3328 GCA_041855185.1 Lautropia sp.
ATCCGCAAGGGCGAACCCGGCCAGACCATCTACGGCGCCCTGATCAACATGCTGCGCGCCCGCATCGATGCCAAGGCCGGTCCCATCACCTTGCTGAGCTGCGACAACCTCCGTCACAACGGCGATCGCTTCCGCGAGGGTCTGCGCGACTTCGCCCGACGCTGCGGCGCCGACGAGGTGCTGGCCTGGATCGATGCCAATGTCAGCTTTCCCAACTCGATGGTCGATCGCATCACGCCCCGCCCGCCGGCAGAGCTGCGCGAGCGCGTCAGAATCGCCACGGAACGGGACGACGCCGTGCCGGTCTCGGCCGAAAGCTACCTCCAGTGGGTGATCGAAGACGATTTCATCGCCGGTCGCCCGCCCTGGGAAGATGCCGGCGCCGAACTGGTCGCTTCGGTCGATCCCTACGAGGAAGCCAAGATCCGGCTGCTGAACGCCACCCACAGCTGCATCGCCTGGGCCGGCACACTACGGGGCCACACTTATATTCACGAAGGCACCCACGACGCAGTCGTGCGTCAACTGGCCTACGACTACGCCACCAACGACGTGATCCCCTGCCTGTCCCGTCCGGAGAACCCGGTGGATCTGGCGGCCTATCGGGATCTGGTACTGGATCGATTCGGCAACGTCGCCATCCGCGACACCAACCAGCGGGTCGCCTCCGATGCCTTCTCGAAGATTCCGGGCTTCATCGTCCCGACTATCCGCGACCGCCTGGCACGCAATGAATCGATCGATTCTGTCGCGATGCTGCCGGCGCTTTTCCTGATCTTTCTGAAGCGCTGGCATTATGGTCAGCTACCTTATGAATATCAGGATCAGATCATGCCGGCCGAAGTCGGTCATGCCATCGTCACCGCCGACGACACCATCGTCGCGCTGTGCGCCAATCCCATCCTGTGGGCCGAACTGGCCAACGACCCACGCCTGATCGACGCCATGCGCCGCTGCGTGACCCGGGTCGAATGGGAAGTCGCCAAACCACTCTGAGGCGTGCCCTTGCTGAATGGGAAGCGACCAAACCAGTATGAGGCGCGCCCACTCCGTTTCGGCACGGCCCGCACGGCGGTAGCGGCGGTTCGAGCGGGCTGCGCATGGGCTCAGGGCACAGCCAGCACGGCGCAGTTGCACAGATCATCGCTCTCGAAGCGGGTGATGTCGCCCGCGGCGAGCCCCGGCACCGGAAACAGCCGCACCGTCAGCGGCTTGTTCAGGCGAAACGCCATCGTGCCGGTGTCGCGCATCAGCGCCGCCATCTTGCCGGGCGGCACATCGCCGGGAATCGGCACCGTATCCAGCCCGATACCGCAGACGCTGCTGTAGGTCAGCAAGGCGCGGATGTCGAAGTGACCGGCCCGGGTTGCCTCGGCCAGGCCCTCATCCTCGGTGACAGCCAGCATCAGCCCCGAAAAACCCACCGCCTGCACATCCTGCAACGACTTGAACACCCGGGTCAGCAGCGCCGATGCCTCCACCGTGCCGGCCGCACCGAAGAATGGCACGCCCAGCAGACGATAGATCTCCACCATCGAGGTGCAGGATTTCGACGGCGCCGCCGAGGTGTCCATGCCCACATAGGACCAGCCGGGCTCGAGCGGCGTGGCCCGCACACAGCGCTGCACCGCATCCACATGGTGTTGCAGCGCATCGACCATCACCCGGAACGCCTCCTGAAAGCGCCCGGCATGATCCGCCCCGCCTGCGAGTCCTCCGATCTGTGCCTCACCCACCGTCGCACGCTCGGCCGCCGCAGGTGTCTGCGCTGCCGCCTCGTCGGCCGCCCCGGATGACGGGCGCGGCGCCTCTGCCGCCGGCAGCGTCCGCAACGCGGCCGCCAGCAGATCCGGCGTCTCCAGCCCCAGCACCAGACATTTGCCCTGCTCGCCCCGGTGGTAGCCCGCCGGGAAATACGGAATCAAGGGCGCGCAGTTGAAATTGACCGTGAAATTGAAATTGCCCTCGCCACGCGGCGTGATCTGCGCGATCTCCTGCATGGCATCCACACAGCGCAGAATCGCGGCGTTGTCCAGAAAGCCCTGCTCATCGGCCTCGACATTGACGCAGGCATTGGACAGATCGCCATAATCCCGGATCAAGCCCGGCAACAAGGCGATTTCTTCCGGCGTGCGCGCCTCGCCGATCGCAAAGCGGATGCGCAGACCATTCTGATTCAGACGCTGCAGAATCGACTGGATCTCGGCCAGACCGGCTCGCGCTGCCTCCAGACTGCGCGTGTCGAGATACTCGCCAAAAGGGTTCGCCACGATGCGCACCGACTGCACGGTATAGCCCGCCGCCTGGCAGGATGCCGCAATCCGGTCGCACTGACGCTTGGCCTCCGCCAACGCCTCCGGCCAGGACGAGCGCTCGGACGACAGTACGACAAAGGCCGTCACGGCCCGGACGCGGCACAGCTCCGGGGATTGCAGGGATGCGGACATGGGCGGGCTCCTGAAAGACAAAGGGAGCCGTGAATTCTAGCGCCTGGTTTTGTCACGGCCGGATCGGACGGCGAGCCAGTGGGCAGTTTCGGTTAGCTGGAGCGAGCGGCTGATAGCTGTTCTCCCCTCTGAATGATGTCATCGAGATTGGCCTCCTTGACGCGCCCGGTTGCCACATCGGCAAGCCCTTGGTCGATATCGGCCTTGAGCGCAAGCAACTCGCCCGCCATCACCTGACGGCGCAACTTCCACTCGCGCAGCGCCTCACGAATGACTTCGCTGGTCGAGGCATTGTCTCCATAGCACAAAACTTTTCTCCGGAAGCACCAGAAATCACCCATACAGAGCAAAGCTATGGCGCAAGCCTTGTCTACCCCCGCACGCGGGGGGCAGACAGGCAGGCCGAAGGCGCTCAGCTCAGCAGCGGTGCCAGCGCGCGCTTCACCTCGGCCTCGTCGCGGCCGCTGCGCGCGATCAGGTCCGCAAGCTGATCCTGATCGATCTGGCCGATGTTGAAGTATTCGGCCTGCGGGTGCGCAAAATAGAAGCCCGAGACGCTGGCCGCCGGCACCATCGCCAGCGCTTCGGTCAGCGACATGCCGATATCCGCGGCATCGATCAGCTCGAACATGTCGCGCTTGATCGTGTGCTCCGGGCACGAGGGGTAGCCGGGCGCCGGGCGGATGCCCCGGTAGGCTTCCTTGATCAGCTCGTCGTTGCTGAAGTGCTCATCGGCAGCGTAGCCCCACAGATCCTTGCGCACACGCTCGTGCAGCGCTTCGGCAAAGGCTTCGGCCAGACGGTCTGCCATGCCCTTGAAGGCGATCGCATGGTAGTCGTCCAGTTTCGCCATGAACTCGGCTTCCTTCTTGTCGGCACCG
>JBHADS010000216.1:0-4098 GCA_041855185.1 Lautropia sp.
GAACCGTGACCTTCACCTTCAACGGCTGATCCCGGTTGCGCCCATCGTCGTCCAGCCAGCCTTCGGCGCTGTACTCCCCGTCGGGAATCGCCGCAATGCGCTGACGCATCATGCGCTCGGCATAGTCCATCAGTTGCTTCGATGCCTGAAAGACGGTTTCCTCACCAAATTTCTCGATCAGTTCGGCAAAGCGCCGTGCCCCCAGCCGGGCCGAAGCCACCTGAGCCTCGATGTCGCTGACCAGCTGCTGGGCGGCCCGGCTGTTGTTGCGGATGTAGTTCCACATCGCGTTGTTGGCCTTGCCCTTGCGATAGAGCTTGGTACCGGCAAACAGCATCCCCTCGGCATACACGTCCGGCACATCGATGATCAGCCCCGGCGTGGCTGCACCGATGTCGACATGATGCGCGGTATTGCCGGCAAAGCCGACCAGACGCCCCGCGTGGAACACAGGCACCACGATCGCCAGATCGGGAGAATGGCTGGAGCCATGATAGGGATGGTCGTGAACGACGACATCCCCCTCGTACCACTCGCCATCCTCCAGCGTGTTCTGGATGCCGCGCAGATAGCCGGGAATCGAGCCGATGTGCATCGGCGTCGATTCGGACTCACAGAGGGTGTTGAAATCAGCATCGAACAGCCCCGCCCCCAGATCTTCCGATTCGCGGATGATCGAGGAAAAGGACATGCGATAGAGGACGTGCGCCATCTCCTCGGCGATGGTCTCGAAAGAGCCCCGGATCACCTGCAAGGTGATCGGATCGACCTCGGCGCCGGAGGACAAGCGAATGGCATCCCGGTTTTCGGTGTTCATGACGGTTCTCCTCAGACGTGCGCATCAGACGCGCTGCTGCGATACAGGTGCATACTGCCGTAGTCCAGCAGGCGGGCCTCGTAGCCCGGCGGCACCAGGGTGGTCGAATCGTGCTGCATGATGATGGCCGGGCCCGGCACGATGTCGCCGGCCAGCAGCTTCGACTTGTCATAACGGGGCGTGTCCAGCACCTGCCCATCGTCGAAGGTGGTGGGCCGCTCGAAGAGCACGGCCCGCTTCACCGAGGAGCCGTCGGTAGCCGCGATCCGCGGCACTTCGAGGCGATCGGCGTGGGCGCGGCCGATCACCCGCAGGGTGATCAGCTCGACCGCCGCGCTCCGGTAGCTGTAGCCATAGTCCTGCTGATGCTGATCGTGAAAGCTGTCGATCACCACCGACTTGTTGGCCTGCGTCAGCGCCCCCTCCGGCATCGCTGCGCGCAGCTCGAAGCCCTGCCCGTGATAGCGGCACTCCGCAATCATCGTCAGATGCTGCTGCTCGGGCGGCACGCCGTCGGCCGACAGCTCGCTCACCACGCGCGCGCGCAGTGCATCCGCCACCTGATTGATCCGCTCGATCTGCGCATCGGTGGCGGTGTTCAGTTCGACGATCACGGCATCCGCATGTTCATACTGCAGATCGGTCTTCAGCAGGCCGACTGCTGCCGTGATGCCCGGCGCCACCGGCACGATCACATCGCGGGCATGAACCGCCTCGGCCAGCGCCACCCCATGCAGCGGTCCTGCACCGCCGAAGGGCATGATCGAGTATTCGCGGGGGTCGAAGCCACGCGCCACCGAATTGGAGCGGATCGCCAGCGCCATGTTGGCATTGATGATGCGCAGGATGCCGAGCGCGGCCTCCGTCACCGACAGCCCCAAGGGACGGGCGATCTTTTCTTCGATGGCACGGTGCGACAGCGCGGCATCCAACGGAAGGTCGCCCCCCAGCACATGATCAGGGTCCAGACGTCCAAGCACGATCTGCGCATCGGTGACGGTAGGCTCGGTGCCTCCACGGCCATAGCAGGCCGGCCCCGGCTCCGACCCCGCCGAACGCGGCCCCACATGAAAAGCACCGGCCTCATCGATGTACGCCACCGAACCACCGCCCGCACCGATCGTCACCATGTCGATCATCGGTGTCAGTACCGGGTAGCCGGCCGCATAGGTGTCGCGGGGATTCATCATCTTCAGCCGCCCATCCGGAATGGTGCTGATGTCGGCCGAAGTGCCGCCGATGTCCACCGTGATCAGATTGCGCACGCCGGCCATCTCGCCCTCGGCTGCGCCCCCGATGACCCCACCGGCCGGCCCGGACATCAGGATGCGGATCGGTCGTGCGGCACACGACTCGACGGTGGAGATGCCGCCGTTGGACTGCATGATGCGCAGCTTGGACGACAGCCCCGCCTCCTTCAGCCGACCTTCCAGATCACGCAGATAGAACGCGGTCTTCGGCCCGACGTAGCTGTTCATCGCCGCCGTGGAGAAGCGCTCATACTCGCGCATCACCTTCGCCACTTCGCTGGACAGCGTGATGTAGGCATCCGGCATTTCCTCCTGGACGATGGCCTTGGCGCGGCGTTCGTGTGCATCGTTCAGGAAGGAGAACATGAAACCGATCACCACCGCGTCGATGCCCCGACGCTTGAACAGACGTGCAGCCTCGCGCACCTCGTCCTCGTCGAGCGGCACCTCGATGGTTCCGGCGGGCGGAAGAATCCGCTCGGTGACGGCAATCCGGTTTCTGCGCTTCACCAGTGGCTGGCTCTGCCAGGGCACCATGAAGTGCAAGGAGAAGTTGTGGGGACGCTTGTGACGACCGATATGCAGGATGTTACGAAAGCCCCGGGAAGTGATCATCCCGGTCTCTGCGCCATTGTGTTCGATCGTGATGTTGGTGGCCGTGGTTGTGCCATGCACGATCATCTCGACTTCCGACAGCCCGATGTCTGCCGAACGACAAATGCTTTTGATTCCCTCCAGTACGCTAATGGACTGGTTCTTCAAGGTAGTGGGCAGCTTGTGATAGAAGATGCCCTTGGAGCATTCCAGAACAAGGTCGGTATTCGTCCCACCGACATCCACGCCGATCCGGGCCATAGTCTTTCCCTCTGATGCAAGAATCAGGACGCAGGCTCCCGCGCCGGGCCTGCGCCTGGAGGTTTTGCTAACTCATGATGCGGACTTCACCGTATTCAGATAGTTCACGCACTCATCGACACTGTGCACATCGGCGAACTTCGCATCGATGTCGTACAGATTCCAGGCCACCGCGCCCGGCACCCGATCACCGATGCATTCACGTACCGCGATGGTGCGGAAACCATCGGCCAGACCATCGCAGATGGTGGTGCGCACGCAGGCAGTCGCCGTCACCCCCGTCACCAGCACGGTATCGACACCGGCCGAACGCAGCAGACCTGCAAGCCCCGTGCCATGAAAGGCGCTGGCACGCTTCTTCAGCAGGGTGTACTCACCCTTCACCGGCGCAATGCGCGAATCGATCGCCCAAAGCGCCTTGTCCTCCAGATTGACGACATCGACCGGAATCTTGCAATGCCACAGCCCCATGTCGGTGAAAGGCGCATTGCGATCGGTGATCTCGTAGGCGGTGGTGACATGCACCACGGGATGACCATTGGCCCGGCATGCTTCCAGCAGACGCTGCATCCCGGGAATGATTTCATTGTCCATCGCCTCCTGGTCGCAGGTGAATGGATTGCCCGGCCGGGTCCAGGCATTGGCGAGGTCGACACTGATCAGAGCCGGACGCTTGCCGAAGCCGACGCGCCGCTGGAAACCCCGTTCCTGATAGATGCGGGTCGAGGCATCGAAAGCCTGCTGCAGCATCCGGTCGAGTTCCTTGTTGTCGATCGTTCCCATAGTGCACATGTTCTCCAGACTGGGTGGCGAAGCCACCGTGTTGACGGTGCAAACATGATGCCGCCGGGCGAGCATTCCCCGGAATTGACCTTTTGACCATTATCATTGCGTCAAATGCATCAATCCCTCCCGGTCCAAGGAGCGTGCATGGAAACAGAAACGGGACTGGAACTGACCCGATCCTTTCTGATCGTCGCCGAAGAGCTGAACTTCCGACGCAGTGCCGAACGCCTGCACGTCGACCAGTCCTCACTGAGCCGACGCATCCGCAAGCTCGAACATCTGCTGGGTTTTGCGCTGTTCGAGCGCAGTACGCGCGAAGTGGCGCTGACGCCCGCGGGGCGGCAGTTCTATCAATCCAACGCGCAACTGATGCATCAATACGCGCAGTCC
>JBHADS010000217.1:0-4531 GCA_041855185.1 Lautropia sp.
CGCATCGACCGGCGGCTGATCAACCGGCGCTCGATCGAGGCGCTGGTGCGTGCCGGCGCCTTCGACAAGCTGGACAAGGACCGTGCCAAGCTGCTGGCCAACGTGCCGCAGGCGATGGAGGCGGCCGAGCAGCGCGCCCGCGAGCAGGAGGCCGGGCAGGGCGGTCTGTTCGGCGATGATTTTCTGGAGGACAGCGGCGCGCCGGTGCGCGAGTGGCTGCCCGCCGACAGCTGGGACGAGCGCCAGCGCCTGCTCGAAGAGAAGACGGCGCTCGGCTACTTCCTGTCCGGTCATCTGTTCGACGCCAATCGTGACGAGGTGCGCCGTTTCGTCAAGACCCGGATCGGCGATCTGGAGAAGATGGTCGGCAAGCAGTTCGGCGCGATCCCCGTCACGGTGGCCGGCATCGTTGCCGGGCTGAGCACGGCGATGACGCGCCGGGGCAAGATGGTGCGGGTGATGCTCGACGACGGCAGCGGCAGCGAGGAGATCGCGATCTTCTCCGAGGGCTGGGAGCAGTTCCGCCATCTGCTGAAGGAGGATCAACTGATCGTCGTGCAGGGCAAGCTGTCCAAGGACGACTACAGCGGCGGCCACCGGCTTTCGGTCGAGCGGGTGCTGGATCTGGGCACGGCCCGGGCCGAGCACGCGCGGGCGCTGAAACTGACGATCCAGGGCCGGCCCGACGCCGTGCGTCTGCGGGATCTGCTGTCGCCCTACCGGGTAGACGGCAGTCAGGGCGAGGGCTGTCCGGTGGAAATTCATTATTACAGTGACTCGGCCGAGGCGGCGCTGCGCCTGGGGCATGAGTGGGCCGTGCGGCCCGATGATGCGTTGTTGGCCGGTCTGCGCAACTGGTTGACGGAAGCGCGCGTGGAAATGCGTTATCGATGAGCAGGACAGAAGCGTTGACTGAACAGAGCAAGACCCGGGACGCCGTCGCCCAGAAGGACGCCAGCGCCATGAAGGATGATGCAGCCTCGACGGATGCGGCCGCCACGAAGGAGGCTGCCACGGGCGCCGAGGGGGGAAAGAACGCCGCCTCGCTGACGCCGGAGGCTGCCACGGCACGCACCGACCGGGCGCTGATGATGCGGCTGTTCCGCTATGTGCGGCCGCACTGGCGGGCCTTCGGCATCGGTGTGCTCGGCATGGTGCTGACCGCGCTGACCGAGCCGGCGCTGCCGGCGATCATGCAGATCCTGCTCGACGACGGCTTCGGTGGCCAGGGCGATGCCAACCTGATGTGGATGGCGCCCCTGATGATCATCGGCCTGTTCATGGCGCGCGGGGTCTTCACCTTCACCATGAATTACGCGATGAGCGAGGTCTCCAATCGCGTGCTCTATGATCTGCGCCAGCAGATGTTCGATCGGTTGGTGCAGATGCCGGTGCGTTTCTTCTCCGTCAATGCCTCCGGCACGGTCATCGCCCGGCTGGTCAGCGATGTGCAGAACGTCACGCAGTCGCTGTCGAGCGTGCTGGTGATTCTGGTGCGGGATACCGTGGTGATCATCGGCCTGCTGGGCTGGCTGCTCTATCTGAACTGGCAGCTCACCATCATCGCGTTGGTGCTGATCCCGATGGTGGCACTGGCCGTCGGTTCCTTCTCGCGGCGGATGCGAAGGCTCTCCGGTGAGCAGATCCGCTATACCGGCGAGCTGACTGGGGTGGTCGGCGAGGCCATCCATGGCAATCCGGTCATCAAGGTCTACGAGGGACAGGCCCACGAAAGCAGCCGTTTCGCCTCGGCCAGTGGCCAGCTGCGCGCCTTTGCGCGCCGGATGACGGTGGCCTCCTCGCTGATCGTGCCGATCACGCAGATCATGGCGGCAGTGGCGGTGGCGCTGGTGATCGCCATCGCGCTCTATCAGTCGCAGCAGGACCGCACCACGGTGGGGGGATTCGTCTCCTTCCTGACGGCGATGCTGATGATCCTGGCGCCGCTGAAGCACCTGGCCGATGTCAATGGCCAGTTGCAGCGGGCGCTGGCAGCAGCCGATGCCGTCTTTCGCTTCATCGACGAGCCGGTCGAGGCCGACCGCGGCACGCAGACGATGGAGCGGGCGCGCGGGGCACTGCGCTTCGAGGATGTCAGCTTCACCTACGAGGGCAGCGCGGCGCCGGCACTGAAACACATCGACCTCGATATCCGGCCGGGCGAGACCGTGGCGCTGGTCGGTGGCTCGGGTGGGGGCAAGACCACGCTGGCGAATCTGTTGCCGCGCTTCTATCCCGTGACCGAGGGGCGGATCCTGATCGACGGTGTTCCGATCGAATCGCTGACGCTGGAAAGCCTGCGCCGCCAGATTGCCTGGGTCAGTCAGCAGGTGATGCTGTTCAACGACACCATCGCCAACAACGTCGCCTACGGCGGGCGTCGCGGCGCGACCGAGGCCGAGATCCGGGCAGCCCTCGATGCGGCCTATCTGACCGATTTCGTCGCGAGTCTGCCCGATGGGATCAACACCGTCATCGGCGACAACGGCATCCGCCTGTCCGGCGGTCAGCGCCAGCGGCTGTCGATCGCACGGGCGCTGCTGAAGAACGCCCCGATCCTGGTGCTGGACGAAGCGACCTCGGCACTGGACAACGAATCCGAGCGCTATGTGCAGGCAGCCCTCGATCGGCTGTTGCACACCCAGACCACGCTGGTGATCGCGCACCGTCTCTCGACCATCGAGAAGGCCGATCGCATCCTGGTGCTGGATGCGGGGCGGATCGTCGAATCGGGCACCCATGCCGAGCTGCTCGAACTGGGCGGCGTCTATGCGCGCCTGCACGCCGGCGGAGCGCTGGTCGAATGAGCACGGAGGGTGAGTCATGAACAGCGCGGTCGATCGGCCATCGGTGTCGCTGATCATCTCCACCTATCAGCGGCCCCGTGCACTCGACCGGGTGCTGGCCAGCGTCGCGGTTCAGACGGTGCAACCCCTGCAGGTGCTGATCGCCGATGATGGTTCCGGGCTGGAAACGGCGCGGGTCGTGGCACGCTGGCAGGCGCACTTCGGTGAGCGCCTGCTGCATTGCTGGCAGCCCGATGAAGGCTTCCGGGTCAGCGCCGCACGCAACCGGGCGATCCGGGATGCACAGGGCGATCTGGTGGTGCTGGTCGATGGCGACTGCCTGATGCGCCCGGATTTCATTGCGCAGCATCAGCGTCTGGCCGAGCCGGGCTTTGCCACGGCGGGCAACCGCGTGCTGCTCGATCCCCGGCTGACCGAGCGGGTGGAGGCCGGTCTGGCCGATCCGGTGCGGTGGTCATGGCTGCGGTGGTTGAGTGCGTGGCTGCGGGGATGGATCAATCGGCCCTGGGGTCTGTGCCGGTTGCCGGGCCAGCGTTGGCGGCAGCTGAAGGATCAGCCCTGGAAGCTGTTCAAGACCTGCAATGTGGCGCTTTGGCGCAGCGATCTTCAGCAGCTGAACGGCTTCGAGGAGGAACTGGTCGGTTGGGGTTTCGAGGACACGGATCTGGTGCTGCGTTGGTTCAATCTGGGAGGACGCCTCAAGAGCGGGCGCTTTGCCACCACGGTCCTGCATCTTTGGCACCCCGAGGCTGCCCGTGATGCCGCCGAACGCAATGAGGCTGTTGCCCGCGAGGCTGGCCAGTCGGGGCGGATGCAGGCGCGGGTGGGGCTTGCGCAGCGCTCCGAGGCCGATCGCTATGCCCCGCCGGGCGGGAGAGAAGGATGAAGCACGTTGTCATACTCAGTCATGGCCTGCTGGCGCTGTATCTGGCCAGCCTGCTGTCGGTGCCGAGCGTGCAGTCTCCGTTGGCGGCGCTGGTCTGCCTGACGGCGATCATCGGCAGTCAATGGCGGACACCGCCGGCCCTGGGCGCGCGGCTGCGCGACAGCTGGCCGCTGTGGGTACCTTTGGCAGCTTATGCCGCGCTGATTCTGGCGCAGATGGCCAGCGGTCATCTGAAAGCCAAGGACAGTGACCAGTTGCTGATGTTTCTGTTGACGACCGGTGTGCTGCTGTCGGCCGTACCGGCCCAGGCGGGGTCGTTGCGACGCTGGATCTTTCCGGCGGCGGCCATCGGTGCCATCGGTGCTTTCGTACTGGTGGCCTGGCAGGGCTGGGTGCTGGGGATCTATCGGCCCTATGGCCACCTGGGGGTCGGCACGCATGGCAGCGGCGCCATCAAGCTGGCCGACCTGGCCGGGGTGCTGGGCCTGTTCTCGCTCCTGATGCTGATCGATGCCTGCCGTCAGCCGCGCTGGCACAAAGTGCTGGGCGTGCTCGGCGCGCTTGCCGGCACCTGTGCGATGGGCATCACCCAGGCCCGTGGTGCCGTGGTCGGCGTGGTCATTGCGCTGTTCATGCTCGTGCTGCTGCTGTGGCTGCGTCAGCGCCTTCACCGCAAACATCACGGGGTCATCGCAGTGGCGGCGGGAACAGGTCAGCAACGCTTGCGCCGGATGCTGGCCTGTGCCGTGGGTGCCGCCGTGCTGATCGGTTCGGCGCAATTCATGACGCAGCGCTTTGCCGACATCGGTCCGCAATACGAACGCTTCATGGCTGGCGA
>JBHADS010000218.1:0-4329 GCA_041855185.1 Lautropia sp.
CGGAGCCTGTCCGCCCGGTGCTTCGGCACTGCTGCGGGTCTCGGCGCTGATGGCCGGAGCGGGCGTTTCGGCGGGCTTCGCGGTGTCGGGGCGCGGGTCGCTCCGGGCGTCCGTGCTTTCCGCCGGCGGTGCGGCTGCATCGGAAGGGGCGGGCGAGCCCTCGGTCTGCACGGGGGCCGCGACAGGAGGCTGGGCTGCGGCGGCGGCGTTTTCCGGGGCTGGAGGGTTTTGCGTTTCTTCGATGCTCACGGTGATGACTCGGGGAACGGAAAGTGGGGACGACTGCCCGGATTGTGCTACAGAAGCAGGTAAAAGGTGGGGTTATCGGGCTGTAAAGGCTAACATTACTGCTGTTCAGCGGGTTCCTTGTACCCCCCGGGCGGATCATGTCCGCTTTCCGGCACACCGGCAAGGCATCGGGCGATGCGGTCGGGGACGAGGGTGCTGCCCGCCGATTTTCTGTCGCATTGAAGGATAAACACGTGCGCCTCTCCCTCGAAAAAAACAAGCTGAAGGTCGTCCTGCTCGAAGGTATCCATCAGTCCGCCGTCGATCTGTTCATCGAAGACGGCTACACCCAGATCGTTTCCCATCCCAAGGCTCTCGAAGGGCAGCAGTTGATCGACGAGATCAGCGACGCCCATTTCGTCGGCATCCGCTCCCGGACGCAGCTGACCGAGGAGGTGATTGCGCAGGCACCGAAGCTGGTCGCCATCGGCGCCTTCTGCATCGGCACCAACCAGATTGCGCTGGAAGCGGCGGCGCGCCGTGGCATCCCGGTGTTCAATGCGCCGTTCTCCAACACCCGCAGCGTGGCCGAACTGGTTCTGGCCGAGATCATCATGCTGTTGCGCGGCATCCCCGAGAAGAACGCGATCCTGCATCGCGGCGGCTGGCAGAAGAGCGCGGCCAATTCCTTCGAGGCGCGCGGCAAGACCCTGGGCATCATCGGCTACGGGCATATCGGCACCCAGATCGGCGTGCTGGCCGAGCATCTCGGCATGCGGGTGGTGTTCTATGACATCGAGACCCGGCTGCCGCTGGGCAATGCCCGCCAGCTCAACAATCTGGACGAGCTGCTGGCCACGGCCGACGTGGTCAGCCTGCATGTGCCCGAAACGCCGTCGACGATGAACATGATCGGCGCGCCGCAGCTGGCAAAGATGAAGAAAGGCGGCTTCCTGATCAATGCCTCCCGCGGCACGGTGGTCGATATCAACGCGCTGACCGAGGCCCTGAAATCGAAGCATGTGCTGGGCGCCGCTATCGATGTCTTCCCGGTCGAGCCGCAGGGCAACGAGGGGCGCTTCGATTCGCCGCTGACCGCGCTCGACAACGTGCTGCTGACCCCGCACATCGGTGGCTCCACCGGCGAAGCGCAGGAGGCGATCGGACGTGAAGTCTCCTCGAAGCTGGTGCGCTACAGCAACAACGGCTCCACGCTGTCGGCCGTCAACTTCCCCGAAGTGTCCTTGCCCGAGCACCGCGGCCACTGCCGTCTGTTGCACGTTCACCACAATACGCCGGGGATTCTGGCCCAGATCAACGATCGCCTGTCACGCACCGGCGTCAACATCTCGGCGCAGTATCTGCAGACCAATCAGTACGTCGGCTATGTGGTCGTCGATGTCGAGATCGATGCCAGTGGTGTTGCGCTGAGCGAGCTGCAGGCCATCGAAGGCACGATTCGCGCGCGGATTCTGTACTGATCCGAAGGGGGGGCAGTCGATGCCGATGGCTTCATCGGGATGCCCCTTGCCTGCCCGCTGGCGGAGCGGGGCCGTATCCGTGATTCGGCCCCGTTGTTCCGCCCGTGGTCGCGGATGCTGCTCAGAACTCCAGCGAGGCGCTCAGGCTGAAGGTGCGCGGCGCGCCCTGGACCAGATAGCCGCTGCCCGGATAGCCGCCGACCGAGGCCCAGTAGTTGCGGTCGGTCAGGTTGTCGATGCGGGCCCGCAGTGTGAGCAGATTGCCCTGCAGATCCATCTCGTAGCGGGCGCCCAGATCGATGCGCGACCATCCCGGCACGCTCAGCGTGTTGGCGGCGTCGGCATGGCTGCTGCCGGTATGGATCAGGCGCACGTCGGCCGACAGGCCCGACACCCAGGGCAGGCTCCAGTCCAGCGCGATCGACGCCTGCCGGCGCGGCACGCCGATCACCCATTTGCCATCGGTCTCGCTTGAACCCGTGCTGCGCTGTTTCGCATCGAGCAGCGTCAGCCCGCCCAGCACCTTCAGCCCGCGCACGGCTTCGCCCTGTGCGGTGAGCTCGATGCCCTGGTGGCGGTCCTTGCCGCCCGCCGTGAAGCGGTTGGCCGCGTCGACGAAGGCGCTCGGCTTGTCGGTCGAGAACAGGGCCACGCCGAACAGGGCGCGGCCACTGTCGTATTTCAGGCCGATTTCCTTCTGCTTGCTGACATAAGGGGACAGTTGCTCGCCGGCATTGACGACGGCCACATCACCGCTGGTGGCAGGTGCCGTATCGCCCTGAGCCAGACTCTCGATGTAGTTGGCGTAGACCGACACCTGATGCGGCAGCTTGTAGACGAGGGCGGCCATCGGGCTGGTGCGGCTCTGGTCGTAGCTGCTCGTCAGCTCACCGGTGTTGTAGGCATAGGAATCGACCTTCAGCGTCTGATGCCGGGCGCCCAGTGTCAGCAGCATGCGCTCATCCAGAAAACGCAGGGTGTCGCCGATGGCAATGCTGCTGAGCCGGGTCTTGCCGGTCAGCCCAGGGTTATCGACGCTGTTGCCCGACAGCGCGCTGGCGGTGAAGGGCACCTCGGCATAGCGCACCGGGTTGTAGAGGCTGGTGCTCAGCGTGTTGCCGAAATCGAAGGTATAGCCGTTCTTGGTGCGCACCTGATAGTTCGCCAGCGAAACGACGGCCTCGTGCCTGACGCTGCCTGTGGTGAATTTGCCACGCACGCCCAGCTCGCCGGAGAACACCCGGTCATCTCGGCCGTTGTCGAAACGATAGAAGCTGCCCTCGCCGTTGTTCTGCGTGACGCTCAGATTGCCGAGCGAATTTTCTTCGTCGCTCTGGCGTGCGCCGAAGGCGAACCAGCCCGTGATCGCATCATTGAAATCATGTTCGCCGCGCAGGGTGCCGAAGGTGGCTTTTTCGTTGGAGTAGCTCCAGGGCTGCGCCCAGTTTGTCGTGCCCTCGGCGGGTGAAGGCACCGCCGTGACCGTGCTGCTCAGCGTGACGTTGGTGCGCGCCTCGTTCAGCCGGTGATTCTGATAGCCGATATCGGCCGACAGGCGGGTGTGACTGCTGCGCCAGTCGAGGGCGGCCGAGATCAGATCGAGCTTGACCTCCTCGTGATCGATGCCGGTGCCGCCCTGACGATGGCTGGCGTTCAGACGCAGGCCGGTGTCCCCATCGGGCCCGAGGCGGCGCGCAAAATCGGCGCTGAGGTTGAACTGTTCGTTGTTGGCGATGCCGATGTCGACATGGTTCAGTGGCTCGTTGGGTGCGCGCTTGGGCAGCAGGTTGATGCTGCCGCCGGCCCCGCCACCGGTGGGGGTGGCCCCCATCAGGAAGGTGCTGGCACCGCGCAGCACTTCGACGCGCTCGAACAGTTCGGAGGCGACGTATTGGCGGGGCAGCACCCCATAGAGCCCGTTGTAGGCGATGTCATCGGAGCCGAGCAGAAAACCCCGGATGAAGTAGCTTTCCTGGAAATTGCCGAAGCCTCGCGCAGTCCGCACCGAGGGATCGTTCTGCAGCACGCTGCCCACGCTCTGGGTCTGTTGGTCCTGGATCAACTGGTTGGTGTAGCTGGTGACGGAGAAGGGCGTGTCCATCGTGTCCTGGCTGCCGAGGATGCCGATCCGGCTGCCCCGCGCCACCTGACCGCCGGGCACGACTTTGGACAGACCGCCGGCCGAGGCATCGGCACTGGCGCTGACCTTGACCTCGCCGAGCAGGGTTGCCTCGCCATCGCCGGCGCTCACCACGGCTTCGCGCTGTGCGCGTTCTTCGACGACGACACCGCCATCGCGGGTTTCGATGACTTCGGTTTCGCTGCTGTCGACTTCGACGACCTGGGCATGGGCCATCGGTGCGGCCAGCGCCATTGCGATGGCCAGCGAAAGCCGTTGTGGAACGAAGGCCGGAGGACTCTGCCGCAATCCGGCCGTGGCGTCGAATCGGGCCTGGGGGTCAGACGAGGGAGGGATGCTGGTCATGATCGAGAAGAAGGGAGGCTGAGAAGCACAGGAAAAGGGAAGGGGTTTCCGGAAGGGAGCCGGAGAGAGGTCGGAGTATACGGAATAAGCAATAGCAATCGTTGTCATTCTCATGACGGCTATAGGTCTATTGGA
>JBHADS010000219.1:0-8490 GCA_041855185.1 Lautropia sp.
AGCTGTGCATGGCGGGCTATGCGGGACCGGACTACCTGTCGATCTGGGACTGCTTCCGGGCAGGTCAGGGAATTCCCTGTATCCGCATGGCTTGGCATCCTCGTCTACATCGCTGCGGAATATCATGGGCGGTATGCAGTTTCGGAAACTCTGCCGTGTTGATTGTTGTCAATGCGCTGTTTCCATGTTCGCTTTGAAATGAATCGACGTGGAGTCAGCCTTCATCGAAGGCGGCGCTTTCCGTTTTTCAGTCAGACATGAACCGTCGTCGCCTTTTCCATCAACGCTGGCTGCTCTGGGGGCTCGTATGGGTCTTCGTGCTGGCTTCGCTTGCACCCGCTATTTCGCGGATGCAGGCCGCTGCTGGCGTGACAGCGTCGGTGCAAAGGGGCGATGGAGCAGGTGCCCCTGCGAATGTAGGTGCTTCCGTTGGTGCAGCACCTTCTGGAGACAAGAGCCTGTCGGACGGGCAGCGGGACGGGGAGCAGCCAGATGTTGCCGATCAGCTTGCTGCCCGAGCTGCCAGCACGATCTGCTTTTCCGATGAAGAAACGGCTGCGCTCATCGCGCAGGAAGCGTTTGCAGGAACGGGCACGCAGTCTCCTGCGGCTGATCAGCGGGAGTCACGGTCCTCGGATACAGACGACTCGGCACGCTCCTCCGATAGTGTTTCGGGGCATGATCCGTCGACACGGTTTGCCGACGCTGCTCCTGAAGGCCAGAAGGTGGAACAGCAGGCGGCTGTTGACCCACATGTCGCTCTTGGCCATCATGGGGGCCTCATTTCCGACGAACACGGAAATCTTCTCGCGCAGCTGTCGATGGGTATGCCATCGCTGGACTGCTGCCCATTCTGTTCGATCATGGCCGACAGGCTGGCGCCTGTCTGGCATGGCAATTTCCTTCTCTTCGACCGCGTACGGGTTCGCATCGGGCCTTTGGCTCGCGAAGCGGTGCAGCCTGCGGTCGTCATCCTGCGTTTGCCCCCGGTGCGAGGCCCGCCATCTCCGCTTGCGCTTCAGGTCTAGAAGCGTTCGTGAAAGCAGTTCCCGAAACTTTTTCCTGTGATCCGGTCCGTACAGGGGGGCTCTCCATTGCATGGCCGGTATCGCTGGGGAATTCAGCTGGCGTGTGACGCCTGGCTACCGAAGCAGGCGATGCTCCTGTGGAAGATGTTCGAGTCTGGCATTTTTTCCGGGAAGGGTGTCCTGTGAGCTTACGTCACCTTTGCCAGTGTTCGGGTGAGCAGATTCAGTCCTGCACGTAGCTGCAGAGCGAATCTTCGCCGGCGTCATGTTCCGTGCTCAGGTTTCACGGTGCGTGCTGTCGCCCCGATCTGCCGTGTGAATTGATGAGGATGCTCTCATTCATGCCGGATGAGGAGCTGGCTGGTCGTGCGCCGCTTTCGGTGGCAGGGGCGCTGTCGCTCCGCTGATCTGTCGGTTGTCTGCGCTGCCGGGGCTGAAGATACGGGACTCTCACGCCTTTGGACCGCACATTCCCGTGCTGCGTCGATGGGTGCAGACATTGCTCATCCGCAGCCCAGGCCGTGCACGGACGCTTCGGTTTGTCAGGTTTCGTCCAAACGCATCAAAACAAGTACAGAGAGACATTCCATGAAAAATGAGTTCAAGACACTGATGGTTTCCGGCCTTGGTCTGGTAGGCGCAGCCATTCTGGCAGCCTGCGGCGGTGATGGCGGAAGCAGCGGAACATCTGGCGCCGAAGCTTGGCAGACGGATGCTGCTGGAAACATCAAGCTGCAGTTCGTTGCCGTTTCTGGCAACACACCCATCGACTGCACCTCCAGTCTCACGCTGGGGGTTCCGGCGCGTGCCGTGAAGATGCGTGATTTTCGTGTCTATGTGTCCGGCGTACAGATCATTCGTGCCGACGGTCAGAAGGTGCCGCTCAGGCTGCGGCAGACTGATGACTACAACTATACAAGCGATGACGGCCAAGCTGCTGTCAGTCTCATCGACCTGGAGCAGCAGGGGCAGGGGAATTGCGCAGGCTCTGCTCCGGTCAATGCCGTCATCGAAGGCACGGTACCGGCAGGCTCGTACACCGGAGTCGAATTGACGGTGGGGGTGCCCCATGCGCTTAATCATCTGAATGCGGCCGATGCTGCCACGCCCAGGGCATTGCAGAACAGTGTGCATCCCAGAATGTCGTGGGCATGGCGTGGGGGCCGTAAATTCACGCTGATCGAGTTCGAGCAGGATCGTGCTGTTGATGCGGCACAGTGGGAGAGTGCCGACGCAGGGGAGGATGGGGCGGTGTCGATGCACCTGGGAGCCACGGGTTGCGTGGGCAATCCGGCGGAAGGTGTACCGGTCAGCTCCTGCAAAGCGCCCAATCGCCTGCCGGTCAGCCTTGCCGGTTTCAATCCTGGCACCCAGCGCATCGCTTTCGATGCAGCCGCACTGTTCAACTTCAACATCGCCAGCTCGGCTGAAGGAGGTGGTTGTCATTCCGGTCCTTCTTCGGCTTCCTGCGCCAAACCCTTTGAAGCGCTGGCGCTGGACTGGAAGGCTGATGGCAGCGGTACGGGAGTGCCCGTCGAGGGGCGTACTCAGGTACTGGTGAAAGCCATCAGCCAGTAAGGCGCGGGGGGCGAGCCCGCGCAAGGGCCAGGTAGAGGGTGTGGTGTTCTGCATAGGTGATTCTGTACGAATCATTTGGCAACGTATCTGCTTTGTCTGGCTTCGGTTCGATCTTTGCGCGGGCTCGCCTTTTCCTTTTTGGTGTTGGACAGCGTGCTGCCCCTGGGGACGGCATGCCTCCGCATGAGGAGGTGTTCCGGGTACAGCGCCTGCTGCCACCGTGTCGTGGCATGTCGGGATTCCGGGGCTTGAATCAGAGGGAAGGGTGAGATGGGAATGAAGAAGGGCAGAAGAATGCCCTGGATGGCAACTTTGACTGGACATGTGCGCCAGGCATCACGTTCAGGACGCCTCATACGTTCTGGCCTTGTGTCCGCAGTTTGTCTGGGGATGGTTGCGGCCGGTTGCGGTGGTGATGGGCATCGTATGGCCGAGCATCCGTCTGTGTCGGGGCAGTCGGGAAGTTCAGGTATTTCCGTGCTTCCGGATGACAACTCAGGGAGCAGGCTGCCGGGGAGCCCTACCGTGTTGCAATGGGAGTATCCCGCAGCACCAGTCTCCGCTGACTGGTATTGGCAGTTGCCTGCTCATGTGAAACCACCGCGTGTGCCCATCGACAACCCGATGTCGGTCGCCAAGGTCGAGTTGGGGCGCCATCTTTTCTACGAGAAACGTCTGTCGCGTGATGCGAGCATGTCCTGTGCATCATGTCATGTGCAGTCGCGGGCATTCGCCGATGGCAAGGAACGCCCTGCCGGTGTCACGGGGCAACGGCACCCGAGAAACTCGATGGGATTGAGCAATATTGCCTGGAATGCCACGCAGACCTGGGCGAATCCAGCCATTCTCTCGCTGGAGCGCCAGATACCGGTTCCCGTTTTTGGTGATGAGCCGGTTGAAATGGGGGTGAACAACCATGTGGTCGACATGATCCTGGAGCGTCTGAGAATGGCCTCTGAGATTGATTATCCGGAAATGTTCCGGGAGGCGTTCCCAGGCGCTGTTGGTGAAACTCTCAGCTGGGAGCATATCTTCAAGGCCATAAGCGCCTTTCAGCGCACACTGGTTTCCTTTGGTAGCCGCTACGACCGCTATTTGGCAGGTGAGCTGGTTCTCTCTCCGCAGGAGCGTAATGGCCTGAAGCTCTTCGAGTCGGCGCAGTGTGTGATTTGCCATCAGCCTCCCCATTTCACCGATCAAGTCGTCGATGCCAGCACGCAGCGTTTGACAGTGCGTTATCACAATGTCGGTCTTTACAACCTGGATGGCAAGGGGGCCTATCCCTCACCGAATACCGGGGCAGCAGACATCACGGCAAATCAGGCAGACATGGGGGCGTTTCGTGTACCCAGCCTGCGCAATGTGGAAGTGACGGGTCCGTACATGCACGACGGAAGCGTGGCCACGCTGGAGGAATCTGTGGACATTCTGGTCAGTGGCGGACGGAATATCACGAGCGGAGTGAATCGGGGGGATGGACGAAAGAACCCCTACAAGAGCGATCTTGTTCGTGATCGAGGCTTGTCGGATCAGGACAAGGCCGATCTGGTGGCTTTCCTGAAAACATTGACCGACGAGCGCTTCCTGAACGATCCCGCGTTTTCAGATCCCTTCGCCGCAGGGAAACGCACTGTCCGGTAATAACGTCTTTTCAGCATGAATCACGGGAAGGTGTCATGTACGACATGAAAAGGATTCTGAATCATCTGATGCTTGTACTGGCGGCGGGAATGAGCCCCATCTGGCAAGCACACGCGCAAACGGCGGCGGGAGCATCGGCTCCTGCCTCATCGCAATCTTCGTCTCAATCCGGCCTGTGGGTGAGCGAGTTGCCCGAAGTTCGGGTGACGGCGCCGATGCTGTTCGATCCTCGCTCGGATCTGAATGCCAGTGATGTCGGGCTGGGGGTTTTTCGGGAAGCTGGCGGGCGTCTGCAGTCACGGCGTGCCACTTCGCCCGACACCAGCGGGTTGCTGCAGGGCATGCCCGGTGTGCAGGTGCAAGGTGCGGGGGGCGTGTCCGGACTGCCGGTCATTCGCGGGCTGGCCGACGAACGTCTTCGGCTGCAGGTGGATGACATGGATCTGCTGGCGGCCTGCGCCAATCACATGAACCCGGCGCTGTCATACATCGATCCGGCACGGGTCGAGAATGTGCGGGTCTATGCAGGCATTACGCCGGTGAGTGTAGGGGGAGATAGCATCGGCGGCACCATTCAGGTTGATTCGGCTCTGCCGGAGTTTGCCGAAACCGGCGAAGCGATGCTGAAGGGGGCTACGCTCGGTAGCGCCTATCGCAGCAATGGCAAGGGCTTCGATGCCAGCGTCTCGACCTTCATGGCTACTGCGCGATTTCATCTTCGCTACGAGGGGACGTATGCACGTGCCGACAATCATCGAGCGGGGCATGATTTCAAGCCTGTTTCCGAGGGGCGGGAACAGGGGCCGCTGATTCCCGGCGACGAAGTTGCATCCACCTCGTTTCGCTCGCAGAACCACAAGTTGGGTGCTGCATGGCGCCAGGGGTTGCACTTGTTCCAGGCAGATCTGGGTTGGCAGGACATCCCCTTTCAGGCTTTTCCCAATCAGCGTATGGACATGACCGAAAACCGATCGAGCATCGTCAATCTGCGCTATACCGGCCAGTTCCGCTGGGGGGATGTGCGGCTTCGTGCCTGGCATCAGCGCATCAGGCACCGCATGGATATGGGCGAGGACCGTTATACCTACGGTACAGGCATGCCGATGCAGACCAGCGCCACCACGACAGGTGCCTCCGCACAGGTGAACTGGTTGCTGAACGAGCACGAGACGCTTCGTCTGGGGGGCGAGGCATTGCGATACACCCTGTATGACTGGTGGCCGCCGGCGGGGAGCAGTGGGGCGATGGCACCCGATACTTTTTGGAACATCGATCACGGGCGTCGCAATCGAGCTAGCGTGTTTGCTGAATGGGAACGGCGTTGGGGAGCGCGCTGGACGATCCTGATGGGAGTGCGCCATACCAGGGTGGATTCTGATGCGGCACCGGTGTCGGGATACAACAGCCTGCCTGCCTGGGCAGATGATGCCTTTGCTTTCAACGCGCGGGAGCGCAGGCGTAACGATCAGCACTGGGACCTGAGTGTGATGGCGAGCCATCAGCCTGTGCAAGGGCAGCGTTATGAAATGGGCGTCGCACGCAAGACGCGTTCCCCCAGCCTCTACCAGCGTTATCCGTGGTCCTCCAACACGATGGCTGCTGGCATGAACAATTATCTTGGTGATGGCAATGGTTATCTCGGAAACGTAGATCTTGAACCTGAGGTGGCCCATACGCTGAGCGCCGGAGGCAGCTGGGAGGACGTGAGTGAGGCCAGGCGCTGGCGGGCACAACTGAGCGCCTACATCACTGAGATCGAGGATTTTATCGACGCAGAGCGTTGCTCCCCCAGTCAGTGTCGAAGTGGCAATCAGGATGCGCGGGACGAGTTCGTGCTGCTGCGCTACGTCAACCAGAAAGGCCGGCTCTACGGCGTCGATCTGTCGGGTGAGCACATGCTGGCAGAGGACGAGAGGAGGGGGCGTCTCTTGGTGGAAGGAAGTCTGGCCTGGCTGCGCGGCACCAATCGTACGACCGGGGAGGGCGCCTACAACATCATGCCTGCCAACGTGCGGCTTTCGCTGGTGCATCGGAAGCGGCTTGCCAATGGCAGCTGGAGCGCACGCTTCGAATGGGAGGGGGTACGAGGCAAGACGCGGGTATCCGGTGTGCGCAACGAAATACGCACAGCTTCCTATGGCCTGCTGCATCTGCGCGCTCGTCAGGAATGGAAGCGCTTCAGCATTGATCTGGGCATCGAGAATCTTCTGGACAAGGGGTATGCATTGCCGCTGGGTGGTGCGTACATTGGGCAGGGAAGCAGCATGATGCTGAATACCGTGCCCTGGGGCGTTGCGGTTCCGGGCAAGGGACGTTTGTTCTACGCCGGATTCAATTACCGATTCTGAGGGGACATCATGTTGCATCGGACAAGAAAAGCACACGCTACGGGTACGGGCGCCTTTCGCCTGGGATGCGTCGCTCTGTTGCTGGGAGCTCTGTGGGCCTGCAGCGACGCCAAGGGGCCAGGTGGCATCAGCGGTGCAGCCATCGGCTCCCGTGCCCAGAGCATCACCTTTGGCGACGCTCCTGCACTGGTGCTCGGAGATTCCGTGAAGATATCGGCCACGGCCAGCTCAGGCCTGCCAGTGCGCTACTTCAGCAACACGCCTGCCGTGTGCTCGGTCGTGCTGGATACCGGTGAGCTGACGGTGCGTGGCGGTGGCTCCTGTTCCATCATCGCCAGCCAGCGCGGTGACACTACCTGGATGCCCGCGCGTGCCACACTGGAGATTCCTGTGCGACAGGGCGTGCAGCGCATCGTGCTGGGTGAGGCTCCGTCACTGGGGGTGGGAGACTTTGCCACGATCGATGCCCGCGTCGATTCAGGCTTGCCACTGCGTTTCGAGAGCATCACGCCGGCGATCTGTTCGGTGGATGCTGACAGTGGGCGCGTGACGGCGCTGACTGCCGGCGATTGTGCCGTTGCGGTCGATCAGCCGGGTGATGCCAGTCACCAGCCTGCTGAACGGGTGGTGCAGCGACTGGCTGTGGCAGCGGTGGCCGATGTGCAGGCACCTGCTGCACCTTCCGGCGTGCGGGCCACGTTGGGCGAGAGGGTCGATACTGTTCAGGTGTCCGCGGCCAGTCTGGTCAGCGGCGGCGCAGTGGTTCAGCAGTATCTGGTCACCTCCACGCCACCGGGCATGACAGCACAGGGAAGCAACCTGCCGCTGGTCGTTGGCTGTCCCGACAGTTGTGCGGGCTATGCCTTTTCGCTGGCGGCTCGCAATGAGCAGGGAACCGGCCCGGCATCGGAGGCTGTCGATGTCATCACTGACTATGATGTCGTTGTGAAATTCCGTGAGCCCGATTACTCACACGACATGACGGAATTTCATGGCCATTTCAGTTGGAATGCTACGCGCCGAACGGTGTCCGGCCTTCAGGGGGAACTCAGTGAGGTGATGGCGGGCAATAATCAACCCGATCAGCCGTGGCCCGATGGCATGCCTCTGCTGCCGCTTCGCCATCAGCTGTCCAGTGTTCCATCGCCTACTGGCGACGGACTGCTCGTCACCAGTTTTTTGCTGAATCACACGCGTACGCTGTCGGACGATCCGCGCGACCGGGGCATTGACGGCTGGTCGCCTGGCAGCGGCAGCTGGAAGTACTGGGGCTATGCGGGTGGCGCGCGTTCTGCGCCCAATCCCGGCAATGCCTATATCCGCATTTTCGTCAACATGCAGGATCCTGAGCGTGCTCTTACGCAGGCGCACATCGATACCCTTGCCTACGCAGATTGCGCCGAGCAGGGCATGATGGGCGATGACTGCATGACGGGCACGACGGCGGCCGGCTATGGCAGCCTCGGCTCGATGCGTGGCTACCCGATCTCGCAGGAAGTGAGGCGCCGGTATTGAAAGGCCGAAACCGTGGGGCCTGTGTGCGGGCCAGGGGGCGAATCCCGCTCGCTGGGGCTCGCGTGCTGCGGTGCAGTGTCTGCCAGAAGGAAAGAACCCCTTGTGGCACGGGCCAACAAGGGGTTCTATCGGTGTGCGGGGCTTGAAGCTGTCCCGCCTGTGCCTGATGGCGGAATATCCGGCATCCTGATGATTCGCCACCAGGTGGACGACGGATGCCTCCCCGGCCCGGATCGCTGCACGCCCGAAGGGGCTGCGATCCGGAGCGGACAGGCCGGTACGCCTTACTCGACGGCTTTCACCATGTCTTCGACCACTTTCTTGGCGTCACCGAACACCATCATGGTCTTGGGCATGTAGAACAGCTCGTTGTCGAGACC
>JBHADS010000220.1:0-4692 GCA_041855185.1 Lautropia sp.
ATGCTGGCATGCAGGCCCAGGCAGTAGGTGAGGGGGGTGCCACTGGCCTGTCGGGCCGCCTTCAGCGCGCGGGCGAGCAGGGGTGCGTGTTGGGCGCTCAGGAAGGCCGCGTCCCGCACTTCCAGCGCCACGATAGCCTCGGGGGCGGTCGGGGCCAATCGGGGCAGCGCCGACAGCATCGCGCCGATGCGCTCAATCAGGCTGGGGATGTCGGCCAGCAGCTGCCGGGGCAGGGGGCTGATCTGGAACACCAGCACGCCCAGCTTATTGCCGAGGCCCGCCAGCGCCGGCTGCACAAAGCTTTCGATCGCCTGTTCGGGGCTCAGAAAGTCCGGGTTCGGTGTCATCCCGCGTCCGCCGGCCGCGCGCAGCTGGGCACTGCAGACCAGACTCGGGCCTTTGACGATGAAGCGGAAGTCCGCAGGCACCTGGGCGGCGTGGGCCGCGTATTGCTCGGCCGACAGGGGCCGATAGAAACTGCGGTCCAGGCTGACGGTTCTCAGCAGCGGGTGATGGCTGTAGGCCGGCAAGCCCTGGCGTGACAGCTCGCCGTCGCTGTAGCTGCCATCCCAGACCATGCCCGCCCACCCCGGAAAATTCCAGGACGAGGTGCCCAGGTACAGGCGCCTCGGCAGCTCTGCCGCCAGCGCCTGCAGCGCCGGATCGGGCGCTGCCGGGCGCACGGCCCTGTCGGTGCGTGTGCCAGCCGCTGCTGGCCCGGCGCGCCGATCGGGCCCGTCGACCGGCGCCTCGGCTCCGGGGTCGAGTGTCTCGAACAGGGAGGCTTGGGTGGCGGGAGGAGATTGCTGAGGCATATAAGGTCACAAACCTGTCTCGAATGTGCCGCTCAGACCGGGCAGATTGGCCTCGTGTCCCGAGGGCAGAGCGTCGAAGTCAGTGAGGCTCCGGATCGGCAGGGCGGCCAGCAAGGTGCGAAAGTAATTCTGCTTGCCCCATTGGCTGGAGTCCCCAATGACATAGAGCCTGGACTTTGCACGCGTCACGGCGACATTGAGCAGGTTGGGCTTGCTGGCAGCCCATTGTCTTGCCCCTTCGCCTTTATCGCCAGGGGCTGTACCCAATATCAGAAAAACGATATTTGCTTCTTTGCCCTGAAAGGTGTGGACGGTTCCGACCTCGACGTGAGGGAATCGTTTCTTCGGCAACCGAGCACGGCACGCTTGTGCAATCTTGCGAAAGGGGGTGATCACGTAGATCGTGCCGATGTCCTGGGAGGGGTGAAGCTGCTGCAGCAACTGATCCAGACAATCGATTTCATCGTTGGAAACTGGGTGTGCAATGACTTGAGAGCGCACATCGATCCATGCGCTTTCACCCAATGTGGAGGATAAAGACCAAGGCTTGGGATGGCCGGACTGATCCACCCGTCCTTGCACCATCTGGCCGCCATAGGCAATGTGATTGGCGATCGAGAACATTGGATCGTCGCAACGACGGTGAGTGCGCAGTGGCATCCCTGTCCACAGGTTTTCAGTCCCTGCCTCCTGATGGTGGGCGGCGTTCGTATCGCTATCGGTCGATAACCACGCGCCCAGAGGCGTGACACGATCAACCAGTGTCTGTACCGACTCGTCAGGTGGTGTCCAGTTCTGCTGCACCCCGTGCAGTTGACGCAGGCGTGCAACGACCGGACCTGGAACCGTGAAGACGGGCTCGATCTGCAGTGGATCGCCCACCGCGACGACCCGCCGGCTTCGCCAGATGGCGCCGGCGGCGGACTGAGGTGTTGCCTGACCGGCTTCGTCGATCAATAGCCAGCCCAGGCTATCCTGTCCCATGCTCACGAAAAGGCGGTCAAAGGATGCCAGCGTGGTCGAGACGACAGGAACCACAAAGAAAAATGCATTCCAGAGCATCGGGCGGTCGGAAGCCTTCAGCTTGTCGCGTAGTTGCCCGCTCAGCATCCCGTGAGCCAGGCGCAAATCGGAAAGGAACTTACCGGCATTGGCGAGAATGGTCAGTCGGTGCAGATCCACGGCCTGGAGAAAAATACGGGCGCGCAATCTATCAAGATCTTCGCTGACCCCAACACTGCAACGATGGCGTTGTGTGGCGGGCAGAGACCAGAATGCGGAGTCCGGCAAATGCTGCACACCGAGATCACGTGCGCTTTGCAGGGCATCCAGAAGGTTTTTCGTCTCCTCCTCGGCGTTCTGGGCAAGGATCTTCTGCTGCCTCTGATGCTGCAGCTGCTGCACCAGCTGAGCTTTGACGATCTGCTCCTCCCGAGTAAGCGCCGACAGTGTACTCGTCGCCGCCGCGAGTGTCTGCGTCGGCTGCTGCGTGTCGATGCGCAACTGCTTCATTCGTGCACTTTCACGTCCAAGCAGGTTCTGCAGTTTCTCCCATAGTGTCGGTGCCGATGCCGCGCGGAGCTGCTTCAGGACCGTTGTGCTGGCATCGATCAGGGTTCGATGTGCTGCCTGTTGTGCCTGCAGTTCATCGAGGCGCTGCTGGCTCATGGCAATGGCCTGCTGCAGCTGTTCCTGTTCGCGTTCAGACGCATCGATGGCAGTTTGCCGTTTATCGAGTGTGTATGCCGCGCGTTCCGCCTCGCACAGTAGTTCACGAAGACGGTTGAACTCGTTGATTGCCTCCAGAAATGCATCTCTGCATGCTTTCCACTCGCCCTGATAGCGCGCGTAGTTCTGTGTTGCCGCTTCCAGAACCTGCTTGATACTGGGGGGTGCTTCGTTGTCCTTGTCGGCTCGTGAAACGCCGGACGTACCCTCTGAACGAGTGCTGTCTGCGCGAGAGCTATCGTCCTCGGAAGTGACGGCGCTGCTTTGCTTGGAGATGAATTCGTCGCGGAAGAATCCTTTGGCAAAAGAACGGCGGTTGGAAGCATTTCCCAGTGCGGCAGCGATCACACCCCAGCTTTCGATCGGCGTTCGAGCATCCGAGAATACCTTCTGCTCCCGGAATATCTCGCGCATGACCTCCGCAAAGTAGTCTGCACTTTGGAACTCTTCCGCGAGCTTCTTGCGTGCGGGCAGCTCCTGGGTGATGTTCTTGACGGCGTTGTTGTTATTGCTGGTGACGACGATCGAGGTGCCGTCGATCAGTTCGGGTCGAATGGGGTAGAAGAATTTTCCGGCGATGCTCTGCTTTTGCTTCTCGAAGATTTCTACCGGGTTTTTCAGCTGTGCGATCGCCAATGCCCGATTCGTCAGAATGTTGGCGATGACATCGCACAGCAGGGTGGTCTTGCCAGTGCCAGGAGGGCCATTGATGCCGATGATTCCTTCATCGGATGCCAAGGACTGAGTGATCTGCGCCACAGCCGCTTGCTGGGCGAGGACTAGCGGATGCTTTGGCGAGGCCGGCCACCGGGCAGGGGGGAGGTTGCTCGAACTGACCAGCCGGCTCATCGCGGCATGATCGGTCAGAATATCGAATCTGTGCGTTATGGGCTGAGTTCCGAGATAGGCTTGCAGCGCTTTGCCGAAGGGCTTGTGTTGTTCTGCCTGAGCGATCAGTCGATCCAGATCGTCCAGATAGAAGGAATTGAGGAAATCCGTTGCCGCTTTCAGTGCTTCTGCAAGGTATTTCCGCTTGACGCGACTGCTGCGTATCATCAGACGCCATCCTAGCGCAGGGCCGCCAGGGTACTCGTCGGTTTGCAGCCATTGCCGCGCTACATCCAGCTCCGTATTGAGGACTTCCCAGGTGACAGTTTGACCAGCCTGCGGAGACGCATCCGCTACGGGAAGCTGTTCCGAACCGTCCGGTGAATCTTCATCGTCATCCTGCGCCTCGTCGGTATGCGCGAATCGGTGGCAGCGCAGAGCAAAGGCATCCTTCGCGCACTGCAAGCGCTTATTGATGTGCTCCAGCGTACCGTTTTCTATCAGTGCGGCCACTCCATGCGCGAAGCTGGCTGGCAGATAGCTTTCTGCGTCAGCATGCCCCAGTTCGTCGACCACAAAGGCCGCCAACCATCCGTTGCCTTTCAGGCGCTCGCGTTCCCCATCCTTCAGCGTGCTTGCCGGGCACAGAGCTGTCAACACACAGCGGGACAGCTCCTCGGTCTCTGCGACGCCGATGTAGACGATATGCAGATACCCGGTGCTTTTGGTCGGTTGAAAATCGTCCTGCTCCCAGGGAAGCGCCAAATGACCCGCAGCGCGCGAATGCGGAAACTCGAGTACGCGAGTCTGAGCGTCATTGTCACGCGCCGAAGGGGCATCCGGGATGTTGAACACCTCAAGATCCCGCCACAGGCGCAGTATCTGAAATGATGTGGGTTGGGCAGATGCGTTGCGATCAGTGGACAAGAGAGCTTCTCCGCAGGATGTGCGCTCATTTATACCATGTGTCCACTGCGCAACGCACAGAGCTGAAAAGGCAAACCAAGCCTGGATGTGCCGGGATCAATACGCCAACGGACGCGCCTTGCCCTCGAAGGGGAAGCGGCGGCGGAAGTCGTCGGCCATCTCCTCCATTGTGACCCAGCGGATGCCTTCGTGGCCGTTGATGTAGTCGATCAGGCGTTCGAGCATCAGCAGCACCTGCGGGCGGCCGGACACGTCGGGGTGGATGGTGATGGGGAAGACGCCGTATTCCAGTTCTCGATAGACCCAATCGAACTGGTCGCGCCACAGTTCCTCGATGTCACGGGGGTTGACGAAGCCGTGGGAGTTGGGGGCGCCCTTCATGAACATCATCGGC
>JBHADS010000221.1:0-5671 GCA_041855185.1 Lautropia sp.
CCGGCGATCTACGACGAGGACATGCTGACCGACCGGCCCGAGCGTTTCTTCGCGGCCGAGATCATCCGCGAGAAGATCTTCCGTCTGCTCGGCGAGGAGCTGCCCTACGAGAGCACCGTCGTCATCGACCGCTTCGAGCTGGTCGAGGGCGTCCGCCACATCGCCGCCACCATCATCGTCGAGCGCCGTGCCCACAAGCCGATCATTCTCGGCCAGGGGGGCGAGCGGATCAAGCGCATCGCCAGCGAGGCGCGGGTCGACATGGAGCGGATGTTCGATGGCAAGGTGTTCCTGACGCTGTGGGTGCAGGTGCGCAGCGGCTGGTCGAAGGACAATGCCCATCTGCGCAGCTACGGCTATGAATGATGAGCTGGGCTTCGTCCTGCACAGCCATCCTTACAAGGAAACCAGTCTGATCGTCGAGCTGTTCCTGCGCGAGCGGGGGCGGATCTCGGTGGTGGCCAAGGGGGCACGCCGCCCGCTGTCGGCGCTGCGGCCGGTGCTGCTGCAGTTCCAGCCTGTGCTGTTCCGCCTGAGCGGCCGCAGCGAGCTGCGCACCCTGACCCAAGCCGAATGGCAGGGCGGACTGGCGGTGCCGGCGGGGCGTGCACTGCTGTTCGGCTTCTATCTGAACGAGCTGTTGATGCGCCTGCTGGCCCGCGAGGACCCGCATCCGAAGCTCTTCGATGCCTACTTCGAGGCGCTGGAGCAGCTGGGCGGGCAGGGCGCCGACGAGCGCATCCTGCGTCGCTTCGAGTGGCTGCTGCTGCAGGAGATCGGCTATGCGCCGGACCTGTCGGCCGACCACCGTGGCCAGCCGCTGGAGGCGGCGCGCGCCTACCGGCTCGACGACGGGCTCTGGGTGCCGACCGAGCAGCCCGACAGCAGTTGTTTCACGGGGCTGACTATTCAACATATCGCAGCCGGGCGTTATGATCAGCCCGGCGTGCTGCAACAGGCCAAGCGCCTGTCGCGCCGGATGCTGGGCACCCCGCTCGAAGGGGCATCGCTGAACACCCGGCGCATCCTGATGGATCTGCAACGGCTTTAGTTCGGGCATTTTTCAGGCGTTGCCCGGCAGGTAGCCGTCGTTCCCAGGTCTGGTGGTGCATCGCACCCCTCGCTCGGGCAGCGTTGGTGTGGGCCGGCTGCCCCCGCACCTTTCCGTTTTCATTCCTTGTCTCCAACACCCATGATAGAACTCGGCGTCAACATCGATCACGTGGCAACCATCCGCCAGGCCCGCCGCACCTACGAACCCGATCCGGTCTGGGCCGCGGTCGAAGCCCACCTGGGGGGCGCCGACGGCATCACCGTGCATCTGCGCGAAGACCGCCGCCATATCCAGGACGAGGACGTGCGCCGCCTGCGCGCCCAGACCCAGATCAAGCTGAACCTGGAGATGGCGGCCACCCCCGAGATGATCGAGCTGGCAGTGGCGCTGCGCCCCGAGATGGCGATGCTGGTGCCCGAGGGCCGGCACGAGATCACCACCGAGGGCGGGCTGGACATCCTGTCGCAGCAGGCGATGATCACCGATGCCATCAAGCGGCTGGCCGACAGTGGTATCACCAGCAGCGTCTTCATCGATGCCGATCCGCGCCAGGTCGAGGCGGCCGCCAAGGCGGGCGCAGCGGTCTGCGAACTGCACACCGGCCCCTATGCCGAAGCCTTCCACAGCGGGGGCCGCGATGCCCGCGCTCCGGCGGTGCGACGCGAACTCGACCGCATCGCCGAGGCCGGCCGGATGATCCAGGCGGCCGGGATGCGCTTCAACGCCGGTCATGGCCTCAACTACTTCAATGTGCAGCCGATCGCCGCACTGCCGGGCATCCGCGAGCTGCACATCGGCCACGCCATCGTGTCGCGGGCGGTGTTCGTCGGCATGCGCGAGGCGGTGTCCACCATGAAAGGGCTGATCCGTGAGGCAGCGGCCTTCGCCGCGTCGAAGCGGGGGCAGGCATGAGCGCGGCGCCCTGGGGTCCGGTCATCGTCGATGTCGCCGGCCATGTGCTGACCGAAGCCGAACGCGAACGCCTGCGGCATCCGCTGGTGGGCGGCGTCATCCTGTTCGCGCGCAACTATGCCTCGCCCGAACAGCTGCGGGCGCTGACCGCCGAGATCCATGCCTGCCGCAGCCCCTCGCTGCTGATCGCCGTCGACCACGAGGGCGGCCGCGTGCAGCGTTTCCGCGAGGGCTTCAGCGCCATCCCGGCCATGCGCACCCTGGGTGAGCTGTGGGAGCGCGACGTGCAGGAGGCGTGCCGGCAGGCCACCGAGATCGGGCATCGGATCGGCGCCGAGCTGCGGGCCGCCGGCGTCGATTTCAGCTTCACCCCGGTGCTGGATCTGGACTATGGGCATTCGCGCGTGATCGGCGACCGGGCCTTCCACCGCGACCCGCGTGTGGTGACGATGCTGGCGCGCTGCCTGACGCATGGGCTGCTGCTGGCCGGCATGGCCAACTGTGCCAAGCATTTTCCGGGGCATGGCTTTGCCGACGCCGACTCGCACGTGGCGATGCCGGTGGACGAACGCAGCCTGGAGGAAATCCTGGGGGCCGATGCCGCGCCCTATCAATGGCTGGATCGGGCGCTGACCGCCGTGATGCCGGCCCATGTCATCTATCCGCAGGTCGATCCCCAGCCGGCGGGCTTTTCCCGGCAGTGGTTGCAGACCATCCTGCGCGGGCAGCTGGGCTTCGACGGGCTGATCTTCTCCGACGATCTGACGATGGAAGCCGCCACCGTGGCCGGTGACATCACGGCCCGGGCCCAGGCGGCCCTCGAGGCCGGCTGCGACATGGTGCTGGTCTGCAACCGTCCCGATCTGGCCGATCAGCTGCTGGCGACGCTGAATCCGCCGGCCAACCCGCATCTGCAGCGTCGGCTGACGGCGCTGCGCCCGCGCGATCCCGTGCGCTGAGCATGAACACCGCCCGCCCTTCCAACGCACCGGACGACGACCTGCCCGTAGCCCCCGAGGCCGGCGTGGCGGGCGGCACGCAGCCCACGGCTGCAGGGCCGACGCAACAGGTATTGCCCGCCGCCGAGGCGCCGGCGCAGCAGGCATCGCCCGCAGCCGAAGCGCCGATGCAGCAAGCATCGCCCGCGCTGGCCGGCACAGAGGGCGAGGCCGCCGGGGAGGCCGCACCGTTGCCGCTGAAGGAGCGTCCGGCCGAGCAGAAGCTCTTTCTGAAGAATCTGCCGGCGCTGCCGGGCGTCTATCGGATGATCGATGCCGAGGGCACGGTGATGTACGTGGGCAAGGCCCGCGATCTGCGCAAGCGGGTGCGGTCCTATTTCAACAAGACGCTGCCCAGTCCGCGCATCGCGCAGATGGTGGCGCGCATCGTGCGCATCGACACCACCACCACGGCCTCCGAGGCCGAAGCGCTGCTGCTCGAGAACAATCTGATCAAGTCGTTGAAGCCGCGCTTCAACATCCTGTTCCGCGACGATTCGACCTACCCCTTTCTGCGGATCAGCGCGCATTCCTTCCCGCAGGTCTCCTACTATCGGGGCGGCATCGACCGGCGCTCGCAGTTCTTCGGTCCCTACCCAAGTGCCTGGGCAGTGCGCGAAGGCATCCAGGTGCTGCAGAAGATCTTTCATCTGCGCAGTTGCGAAGACACCGTGTTCGCCAACCGCTCGCGTCCCTGCCTGCTGCATCAGATCCGTCGCTGCAGCGCGCCCTGCGTCGGTCTGATCGACGAGGCGCACTATCGGGCCGATGTGCAGTCGGCGGTGCGCTTTCTGCGGGGTGGCCACAAGGAGATCCTGCAGGAACTGGAGGCGGGGATGCAGCAGGCGGCCGAGGCGCTGCGCTTCGAGGAGGCCGCCGTGCTGCGCGACCGGATCAGCGCGCTGTCGGGGGTGCTGCATCAGCAGGCGATGGTCACGCACACCGACACCGACGCCGACATCATCGCCATCGAGATCATGGACGGGCATATCTGTCTGAACCTGGCGATGGTGCGCGGTGGGCGTCACCTCGGGGACAAAGCCTATTTCCCGAGCCGGGTCGGCGCCATCGAGGCGGACACGCCGGCCAGTGTGCTGGATGCCTTCCTGGTGCAGCACTACGCCGGCTCCACGGTGCCGGGGCTGATCATCTGCGCGCTGCCGCCCGATGCCGAGTCACTGGCGATGCTGCGCGAGCAGGCCGGCCATCCGGTGGCCTGGGTGCAGCAGCCCCATGCGGTGCGTCGGCGCTGGCTGGATCAGGCGCAGGCCAATGCCCGCATCGCGCTGACCCGCCATCTGGCGATCGATGGCTCGCAGCTGCGTCGCACCGAAGCGCTGATCGAGACGCTGGGCCTGAGTGTCGAGGACCCGGCACAGTTGCGCATCGAGTGCTTCGACATCAGCCACACGATGGGTGAAGCCACCCAGGCATCCTGCGTCGTCTATCAGAACAACCGGATGATGTCCTCGGAGTACCGGCGCTTCAACATCCAGGACATCGAGCCCGGCGACGACTACGCCGCCATGCGCCAGGTGCTGAGCCGTCGCTACGGCAAATGGGCCGAGGCGGCGGCGGGCGCGGGCAGCACCGCGCCCCTGCCCGACATCGTGCTGGTCGATGGGGGCAAGGGGCAGATCGGCGTCGCACGCGAGGTCTTCGAGTCGCTGGGGCTGGACATCAGCCTGCTGGTGGGCGTTGCCAAGGGGGAGGGGCGCAAGGTCGGTCTGGAAACCCTGGTCTTTGCCGACGGGCGCGAGCCGCTCGTGCTGGGGGGCGAGTCGCCCGCGCTGATGCTGATCGCGCAGATCCGGGACGAAGCGCACCGCTTTGCGATCACCGGGATGCGGGCGCGGCGGGCCAAGGCCCGTCGAGCCTCGACCCTGGAGGAGATTGCCGGCGTCGGGGCCAAGCGTCGCCAGCGCCTGCTGGCGCGTTTCGGCGGCTTGCGCGGCATCATGGCTGCCAGCATCGATGATCTCGCCAGCGTCGAGGGCATTTCGCCAGCGCTGGCCGAAACCATCTACCAGCAGCTGCACCGCTGAAGCGGGCCCGCTTCGTTGCAGGAACAGCCGCGGCGGCGGCTTCGGGGCAGAAGAAAAGGGCGCTCGGCTGGGGCAAAATGTCCGTTGGCTGATAGCATTGGGTTTTGTCGGAAAGTCGCGGAGGGCTTGCTGCCGGAGGCGACTTTCGGGATAGTCGCCGTATCCAACCTGTCTACGAGCCGGGTTCCGCCCCCTCGCTTCGCATCATGGTTCTGAATCTGCCCAACCTGCTGACCTGGCAGCGCATCCTTGCCATTCCGTTGATGGTGTTCATCTTTGCGCTGCCCTGGGAAGGCTGGTCACAGGAGAGCCGCAACCTGACGGCGACGGTGCTGTTCATCCTGGCGGCCGTCACCGATTGGCTGGACGGCTGGCTGGCTCGGCGACTGAAGCAGCAGACCCAGATGGGGGCCTTCCTCGACCCGGTGGCCGACAAGCTGCTGGTCTGCGTCACCCTGGTGATGCTGCTCGACCTCGGGCGGGTCGGCGCCGGGATCGCCGCCATTATCATCGGCCGCGAGATCACCATCTCGGCCCTGCGCGAATGGATGGCGAGCATCGGCGCCCGCAGCAGCGTCGCCGTCAACTCGATGGGCAAGATCAAGACCGCGACCCAGATGATTGCGATCCCCTTGCTGCTCTACGATGGAATCCTGTTCGAG
>JBHADS010000222.1:0-4862 GCA_041855185.1 Lautropia sp.
TCCCAGAAGCAACGCCAGTACATCAATGCCGACTATGTCCGGGCATTGGCGCTGGTGCGGGGTATGCAGATTGCGCAACCGATGGCCGAAATGTTCGACGTACCCCGGTTGATCATGCGTTGAACCTGCGCGCAGGTAACGCGGCGGTACTCGGGGTGGCCTGCTTCAGCGCCAGCCGCTGCCGAAGCGGAAGGCGCAGGCTTCCTGGAGTCGATGCGACAGCTCGGAGATATTGGCGCCCCAATGAGCGCGCCAGGCTTTGGGATGGGTCAGGATACCCAGCGGGCTGGTGCCGGCAGCCATCAGGGCCAACGGGTCACCGTGTGTCCAATGAAAAGCACGGCTTCCGTCGGATGTATAGGCGGCGAATGCCTGCATCACATCGTCGTCATAGCATTCGCTGCGAATATTCAGCCGTTGCCGAAGGGCTGGGTCCTGCAGAAGCAGATGGTTGGGCATTTTGAGGTGCCGGTTCATCCAGTCGCCATGTGAGCAGACGATGTCCATTGGCAGGTCGAAGCGTGCTCGCAGCGCCGCGATGTTTTCCTCGAAAAGCTCGCAGGCTGCGGGCATGACATCGCGTGCAGCCGAGGGCGTCCGAATGCGTTGCCGTTTGGCGACATCGGCCAGTTCCTCGAAGTGGTAGCTGACGTGAACGCCCTGACGGGCCAGCTGCCGGACGATCTCTTCATGCATCGTGCTGAGCCTGAAGAAATAGCTGGCGCGGCACCCCAGCGCGGCTTCGGTCCGGTGCCACAGGGGAGCGAGGCCCGGATCGGTATCGATGTCGTGGCGCATGACCAGGATTTTCTGCGTCGTGCCTTCCACCTGCCCAGTCTGCACACGATTTACCCATTGTTCGTTGTCGATCACCTGATAACCGTGATCGAGCGCCGCCTGGAGCAACTGCCGGTATTCGTCCATGCGGGATGACAACAGAAATTCCGCCCGAAGGCGTGTGCTCAGGCGTTCGAGCCGTTTGCCAAGGGAAGTGAAGGTCATCGGTGTGATCTCGGCATTGTCAGCATTTGCTGGGCGCCAGGAGTATATTTAGCTATTACACTCTAGCCTCTGTATCAGGAATTGTTGTTTTATGTCAAAACAGAAGATTTTTTCTGTCGTGGGAGCCCGGCCTCAGTTCGTCAAGGCGGCCATCGTCAACCAGGCGCTCGAGAAGCATGACGATGTGGCGCACAGTATCGTGCACACGGGTCAGCACTATGACCACGGCATGTCGGACATCTTCTTCGAGGAGCTGGGCATCCCGGCGCCAGCTTTCAATCTGAACATCGCCGGCAGCAATCACGGTGCGATGACTGGTCGGATGCTCGAGGCACTGGAAAATCTGTTTCTGGCAGAAAAACCCGATGTCGTCGTCGTCTACGGCGACACCAACAGCACACTGGCCGCCGCACTTGCCGCGGCCAAGCTGCATATGCCCTTGGCCCACGTCGAGGCAGGCTTGCGTGCCTTCAACCGTATGCCCGAAGAAATCAATCGGGTTCTGACCGACCACATCACGGATGTTTTCTTCTCGGTGACCGACGTGTCCACGGCCAATCTGAGGCAAGAGGGCATCAGCGGTGAGCATGTGCTGCAGGTTGGCGATGTCATGTACGACTGTGCACTGCAGATGGCCGAAGTGGCAGAGCGGCGTTCCGATGCGCTCGAGCGATTTGGCGTCAGCGCAGGCAAGTTTGTGTTGTGCACGGTGCATCGCGCTGCCAATACCGATGATCCGGACAAACTGCTGTGCCTGATGAAAGGGCTCGATCTGCTGGCGGCGCACCTGCCGGTGGTGCTGCCGTTGCACCCGCGAACCCGCGCGCGCGTGGCGGAGCTGGGTTTCAAACCCTCGTCGGATGCCTTCAAGCTCGTCGATCCGGTCGGTTACATCGACATGGTGCGCCTGGAACGGGCTGCAGCGCTGATCGTGACGGATTCCGGTGGTGTCCAGCGTGAGGCCTTCTTCCACAAGGTTCCCTGCGTGACTTTCCGCGAAGAAACCGAATGGGTGGAGCTGGTCGATTCGGGCTGGAACGTGCTGGTGCCGCTGGATGATCCCGCACGCTTCAGCGAGCGTTGCCTGGCGAGAGTCGGCACGCGCGGCGATGATCGGGAACACTATGGCCAGGGTGACGCAGGTATCAAGATTGCCGACGCTCTTGTTAAAATGCGGCATATGGTGTTCAAGAGGTAAGTTCGCTCTGCCGTGGGTGGCGGGCTGGCGTGTCGCGTCGGCCCCATACACCGTTCTTGCGCCAGTCGACCGCGTTTTTTCCTCCTCGTGCCGTGATAGCGGTCGTCCACCCGCCAACCCCTGTTGTAGCGAGACAGTCGTTTGAAGATCACGTTCCTGACCGACCAATTTCCTCCCGAGCGAAATGTGCCCGCCACCCGAACCTGGGAACATGTATCCCGTTGGGTGAAGGCAGGGCATGAGGTCACCATCATCACCACGGCACCCAATCACCCGGAAGGCAAACTGCTCAACGGTTACAAGAACCGATGGTATGCCACCGAAATGATGGAAGGGGTCAAGGTGGTTCGGGTCAAAAGCTATATCACCGCCAACCAGGGGGTGTTCAAGCGCACGCTCGACTATCTGTCGTTCATGGTGACGGGGTGCGCGGCAGCGCTGGCCCAGCCCCGCCCGGATGTGCTGGTGGCGACTTCGCCCCAGTTTTTCTGTGCGGTGGCAGGATGGGTGGCTGCGAGCGTCAGGCGTCTGCCCTGGGTGTTCGAGCTGCGTGATCTGTGGCCCGAGTCCATCGTGGCTGTCGGTGCCATGAAGGAAAGTCTCGCCATCCGGGTTCTGACCTGGATCGAGATGAGCATGTATCGTTCGGCTGACCGGATCGTGGCCGTCACCAACGGCCTCAAGCAGAATCTGGTGGACCGTGGAATCGATCCGGGCAAAATCAGTGTGGTGCGCAATGGTTGCGACATCACGCGCTTCTATCCCCGTCCGAAGGACGAGGCGCTGCTCGATCGCTTCGGTCTGCGCAACAAGTTCGTTGCCGGCTATTTCGGAACCATCGGTATGGCTGCAGGGGTGGAGACGGCGGTCGAGGCAGCGGAGCTGCTCCGTGACCGTGACGACATCATGATTCTGCTGGCCGGCGCCGGTGCGGAATACAACCGGATCGATGCACTCATCCGGGACAAGGGGTTGAAGAACATTCAGCTGCTGCCTGCTTTCAACCAGGCTGACATGCCGAACACGTTGAGCGTGCTGGATGCAGGACTGGTCATGCTCAAGGACAAACCGCTGTTCCGGGGTGCGGTGTCCACCAAGATTTCCGAATCGCTGGCTTCGGGCAAGCCTGTCATCCTGAGCCTGCCGGAGGGTGAGGCGACCGGACTGCTGGACGAATATGGCTTCGGCCTGAAGGTTGCGCCCGAACGGCCTGCCGAAATGGCAGCCGCGCTCAAGCGACTGGCCGATGACAAGGCGTTGAGGGCGGAGCTGGGCGCCAAGGCGCTGGAAGCCTCGAAGGATTTCTCGCGGGAGCGTTCGGCGGAAACGCTGCTGGACGATCTGGTGGCGCTGTTCGAAGCTCGTACCGGACGATAAGAAGCGCCGTCATCCCTGCTCTTCGCCAGAAGCCCGGCGTCCGTGCCTGCACGGATTCCGGGTTTTTTTATCGTGTTCGTTCCATGCAGCAGGTGTTCAACGTCAGACTGTGCGGGCAGGGGATACACAGATGCGCACTGTCCGGGTGTGCAGCGGGATATCTGTCGGCGCGGGTGTGTGGACGCAGCACCGGGGCGTGACGCGTTCGCTGCTGCGGCAGCCTCAGTGCATGAACTGGGGATACCAGCGAACGAAATTCACCCATCGCCAAACCTGCCAGGAGAAGGGCTTCTTGCCGGCAATGGTCAGCTCGAATTCTTCCTGCAGCTTGCGCTGATCGAACAGGGGGAGTTGCAGGTCGGCGCGAAGCCAGTCGCGGACCGTATCGGCCATCGCCACAAGCCATTTCTGTTCCGGCGTGGCGAAGCCGATCTTGTCCTTGCGGTCGAGCACATCATCGGGCACGATGCCGCGCATGGCGGCTCGGAAAACGTGCTTGGTCTGACCGTCCCGGGAGATCAGGTAGTCCTCGGGCATCGACAGCAGCAGCTTGACCATGTCCAGCGTCAGGAAGGGCACACGGCTCTCGATCGAGAAGCGCATGGAGTTGCGGTCGCCGTGCCGCAGCAGATGGACCATGCCACGTTCGGACAACAGTGCCGCCAGTTCTGCCATGACGCGGCGCCCGGTACGGGTCTCACGTGGCACCCGTTTGGGATAACCCTGCAGGACACCGTGCTCCTGCAGTGCGGAGCCGTTCAGCCAGTCGGGCAGCGCCTGCTTTCCATGCATTTTGCGCAGCATGCCGTACAGTGGTCCGTCTGCCAGTTGTCCAGCCAGGCTTTTCAGGGCAAGGCTCCGGCTGCGCCCAGGCCATCGAGACCAGGCATTCACGAAGTGCAGGGCCTCTCCCCATTGGCCGCTCTCCAGCAGGCTGCGCAGCCGTTGTCCCGGATAACCACTGTAACCAGCCAGCATCTCGTCGGCTCCCTGTCCTTCGAGCATTACGGTGATGCCGTGGTCACGGGCCAACCTGAAGACACGATACTGTGCGTAGATGCTGGTGCTGCCGAAGGGCTCACCCTGAGCGCGGATCATGTCGTCCAGATCGTTGATCAGCTCCTCCGGTGTGACCACCAGCTTATGTGCCTTGGCGCCGACATGGGCATTGATGCGGTCGACCCAGTGCTCCTCGCTGACATCGCTGCCCGCAGCGATGAAGCTGAAGGTGTGGATGGGCAGGTCGGGTTCGACGTGACGCATGGCCGACACCACGGCAGAGGAA
>JBHADS010000223.1:0-7318 GCA_041855185.1 Lautropia sp.
CGTCGGCATCTGCGGCCAGGGCCCCTCCGACCATCCGGATCTGGCCGAGTGGCTGGTCGAGCAGGGCATCTCCTCGATCTCCCTGAACCCCGACACCGTCGTCACCACCTGGCAGCGGATCGGCGCCAACCACGCCAAGGGGGCCTGACCAGCCGCCGCCCGCTGGCCGTCCTCCTCAGCAGGGGGCGGCCCGCAGGGTATCGAGGGCGACGCGTCGATGCCTGGGGGCCGGCGGCAATCGCCGGTGCACGGCCCGGGCTGCACAGCGCCGCCACCCAAGCCGCCTTCGGGCGGCTTTTTTTCGCTCGCCCCCGTCCAGCCTGAGGGCAGGGGGCGCGCCTGTTGCGCCCGCTCATCCGTTGGACGGCCCGACGCTTGACAGCCCGCCCCCCGAGCGGAAAATGGACCGGGACCGGGTTGAACCCAGGCTGGGCTGCCTCTTCAGCCATCGTCCGCCGGGGCGGCTCTGTGCGGCCTTGTCTGCATGCGCATCCTCAACCCCTTCCGTTGCCCCATCCACCCGGCCGTCTTGCTCAGGAGGTGCCTCGACTGTGGAGCCGATCTCATCCTTTTTCAGCGGCCATGCCCTGTGGTGGCTGCTGGCCGTGGTGCTGGGCACACTCGAACTCTTCACCGGCACCTTCTACCTGCTCGTGATCGCGCTGGGGCTGGCCTGCGCCGGCATCGCCAGCTGGATGGGCTTCGGCGTGGGCCTGCAGTTTCTGGTGGCCGCCGTGATCAGTGTCGTGGGCTCGGCCGTGGTGCGTCGCTGCCGACCGCTGGCGCCCCGCGACCTGCGTCCCGAGCAGAACCCGGATCTCAATCTCGACATCGGCCAGACCGTGCAGGTCGAGCACTGGCAGTCCGATGGCAGCGCGCGCGTCAACTATCGTGGCGCCCCCTGGCAGGCGATGCTGCTGCCCGGTCATCCCGCCGTGGCCGGCACCTATCGCATCCACGCCATCCAGGGCAGCCAGCTCGTGCTGATCCCCGCCTCCGCGCCGCCCGCCGACGGGCAGGCCGGTTGAGGGGGCGAGCGCCTTGGGGCGAATCTGTCCACACCCCCGTCCGCAATCCCTCCGCCCACAATCCTTCTCCTCATCTTCACAGACCCTGATCAGACCCTGATCGCACAGGAGCACCCCGATGGAATTCACCACCATTTCCCTGGCCCTGCTGGTCCTCGCCATTGTCTTTGCCATCAAGACCCTGAAGATCGTGCCCCAGCAACATGCCTGGGTGGTCGAGCGTCTGGGCAAATTCGATCGCATCCTGATGCCGGGGCTCAACATCATCATCCCCTTCATCGACCGGGTGGCCTACAAGCACGAGCTGAAGGAGTTTCCGCTCGATGTGCCCAGCCAGATCTGCATCACCCGTGACAACACCCAGCTGCAGGTCGATGGCGTGCTGTACTTCCAGGTGACGGACCCGATGCGCGCCTCCTACGGCTCCAGCAACTACATCGACGCCATCACCCAGCTCGCCCAGACCTCGCTGCGCTCGGTGATCGGTCGGATGGAACTGGACAAGACCTTCGAGGAGCGCGAAGCCATCAACCTGGCCGTGGTCGGCGTGCTGGACGAGGCCGCCACCAACTGGGGTGTGAAAGTACTGCGCTACGAGATCAAGGACTTGACGCCGCCGGCCGAGATCCTGCGCGCCATGCAGGCCCAGATCACCGCCGAGCGCGAGAAGCGCGCGGTCATCGCCGCCTCCGAAGGCCGGCGCCAGGAACAGATCAACATTGCCTCCGGCGAGCGGGAGGCCGCCATCCAGCGCTCCGAAGGCGAGCGCCAGGCCGAAATCAACCGCGCCCAGGGCCAGGCAGCCGCAATCGCTGCCATTGCCGAAGCCACCGCCCAGGCCGTCGAGCGCGTGGCCGCGGCCGTCGAGAAACCGGGCGGAGAGACCGCCGTCAACCTGCGGGTGGCCGAGCAGTATGTGGAAGCCTTCTCGGGGCTGGCACGCACCAACAACACCCTGATCCTGCCCGCCAACCTCGGCGATGTCGGCGGCCTGATCGCCACCGCGATGACCAGTATCAAGGCCGTCAAGGCAGACAAGGGCGCCAACGGGAAGGGCTGAACGGGACTGGCTGAACGGGACTGGCTGAACGCCGATCCGCTCAAGCCGCGGCCCAATCCTGCCATCTCAGGCCCTCGATGCGCCCGAACTCGTCGGTATTGTGCGTGACCAGCACCGCGTCATGGCTCAGCGCGTGACACGCGATCCATAGATCGTTGTTGCCAATGGGCGTGCCCTGGCGCTTCAAGCGGGCCGCCCACTGACCATAATGGTGGCTGGTCTGGGCGTTGGGGTAGAGCACCGGGATCGTCCTGACCAAGCGCTCGATACGCGCCAGCGCCGGCTGCGGGGACTGACTGCCGTGCGCCCCCTTGAGCAACTCGCCGTAGGTGACAAAACTCATCACCAGCTGATCGCCTGGAGGCAGCGCCGCAGCTTTGGCCGCCACCTGCTGCGGACGATTCTTCATCAGATAGATGATGATGTTGGTGTCGAGCATGTAGATCACAGCGACGGGCGCTCCTGGGGCGGGGCGTCATCACGGTCTTCGAGTGCGGCAATGAAACTGTCGTCAAAGCCCTCGAACAAGGCCAGAAACTCGTCGGCAGAGCTGCGTGCCGGACGCAGGACGATATCGCCGTTGTCGGCACGGAAAATCTCCACCGTGTCGACATCGAAGCGAAAGTCCACCGGAATCCGCACCGCCTGGCTGTTGCCGCTCTGGAAGACCTTGGTCAGCATGTCTGTATATACGTCAATTGGGTGCGTATATACTAAAAGAGGCACCACAAGGCGTCAATGCCGGGGCAAGCCGTGGCGATCCCAGGATCATCGATCCACATCACCCGCTGCTCGCCCGGCGGCCTCGCAGGGGTTCAGCGATTGTTGCTCTTCATCAGCCGCGAGCGCTCGCGGGCCCAGTCCTTCTCGCGCTCGGTGGCACGCTTGTCGAACTGCTTCTTACCCTTGGCCAGACCCAGCGAGAGCTTGATGCGCCCGCGCGTGTAGTGCAGATTCAGCGGCACCAGCGAATAGCCCGAGCGCTCGACCTTGCCGATCAGCTTGGCGATTTCGTCCGCGTGCAACAGCAGCTTGCGGTTGCGGGTAACATCCGGCTTCACATGGGTCGAGGCCGAGATCAGCGGCGTGATGTGCGCCCCGATCAGGAACAGTTCGGCCCGCCTTACAATCACGTAGGCTTCCTGGATCTGCACCCGCCCGGCACGGATGGCTTTCACTTCCCAGCCTTCCAGCGCCAGACCGGCCTCGATCCGCTCTTCGATGAAATAGTTGAACCCGGCTTTCCGGTTTTCTGTAATGGTCGACATATTCGTTATTGTGCCCGTTGCTGCAGGCCATGTGTCCAGACGCTCATCCGTGGCGCGAGCCGGCTTCGTACCGGGCGCTGCCCTGGCCGCCGCGCAGGACGGCTCTGGCCTTCAGCGCCGTCCGGCAGAGGCGTCCGGCAGATCCGGCGAGGGTGGCGCTGGCGTGGTGGTGCTGGAGCAGGGGAGATAAAAATGCCCGTTGTCAGAAAATCCGCGCTGGTTCCTTATTCGGCCGAAAAAATGTTCGACCTCGTCGAGCAGGTTGAGCATTATCCAAGTTTTCTGCCCTGGTGTGGAGGGTCCGAGGTGATCTGGCGCAACGACGAGGGCATGGCCGCCACCATCCGCATCTCCTTCAAGGGCATCAGCCAGTCCTTCTCCACCGAAAATGTCCATCGCCGGCCCGACTTCATCAAGCTGAAGCTGCGCGAAGGCCCATTCACGCACCTGAACGGCGACTGGCACTTCAAGCCGCTGGCCGAGGACGCCTGCCGGATCGACTTCCAGCTCGACTACGACGTGAAGCACGGCCTGCTCGCACGGCTGCTGAACCCGGTCTTCGGTCACATCGCCACCACGATGGTCGATGCCTTCGTCAAACAGGCCGAGAGGCGCTATGGGCCAGCCTGATGCGATGGCATCGTCCGTACCAAGGGCTTCGTCAGAACCGAACGCCGGGCATCCCGTCGACTCACTGGCCGGACAGCCCGTCGGCCCTGACGCCGAGCCCCACGCCGGACAGCCCGCCGCGCCGCACCTCAGCCCGCAGCCGACTTCCGCCGCGGGCCCGGACGCAGACCTGGACGTAGACCTGGACGCGGCGCAGCAGGGCATGGCAGCCGCACCGGCCATGCTCGGCGTCAGCGTCGTCATCCAGCACCTTGCCGGGCCAGAGGAGGGCATGCCGGCTGACGGAGCCGAGCCGGGGGGCAAGCAGGGTGGGGCACCCGTCTACACCCTGTCGCGCAGCAGCCACCGTGTGCCGGCCGGCACTACCATCCGCCAGCTGCTGCAACGCCTCGAAGCCCAGGGCCACGCCGGGCTGATCGCCGAACTCGACGCGAGAACCCGCGGGCTCTCCCGCCACGGCCGGCGCGCCTGGCTCGACGATGCCTTGCTGCAGGACGATCGCCTCGATCTGATGCTGCCGATTCTGGCCGACGCCAAGAAGGCGCGTTTCGAACGTGTTGCGGCCAAGCGCGAACGCAAATGGCGGATGCCACCCAAGCGCTGAAAATTTGCTATCATGCCGCTTTGCGGAAAAATTGCGATGCGGATAGCCAAAAAGGCATTGACATTCGACGACGTTCTGCTCGTCCCCGCTTACTCAGATTTCATTCCCCGTGACGCCTCGCTGCGCACGCGTCTGACCCGAAACATCTCCCTCAACATCCCGCTGATCTCCGCGGCGATGGACACCGTCACCGAAAGCGGCATGGCTATCGTGATGGCGCAGCTTGGGGGCATCGGCATCATCCACAAGAACCTCTCGCCTGCCGAACAGGCCGCCGAAGTCCTGGCCGTCAAGCGCTTCGAGTCCGGCGTCGTGGGTGATCCCATCACCATCACCGCCGACATGACGGTGCGCGAAGTCATCGCGCTGACCCGCCAGCACCGCATCTCGGGCCTGCCGGTCGTCGAAGGCAAGAAAGTCATCGGCATCGTCACCAACCGTGACCTGCGCTTCGAATCCGAGCTGGACCAGCCGGTGCGCAACATCATGACGCCGAAAGAGCGTCTGATCACCGTCAAGGAAGGCGCCAGCCTCGAAGAAGCCCAGAGCCTGATGCACAAGCACCGCCTCGAACGCGTGCTGGTCGTCAACGACGACTTCGAACTGCGCGGGCTGATGACCGTCAAGGACATCCTCAAGGCCGACACCCACCCCGATGCCTGCAAGGACAGCAGCGGCAAACTGCGCGTCGGCGCAGCGGTCGGCACCGGCGGTGACAGCGCCCAGCGCGTCGAACTGCTCGTCAACGCCGGCGTCGATGTCCTCGTCGTCGACACCGCCCACGGCCATTCGCGTGGCGTGATCGAACGCGTGCGCGAAATCAAGCGCCAGTATCCGCAGATCGATGTCATCGCCGGCAACATCGCCACCGGCGACGCCGCCCGGATGCTGGTCGATGCCGGCGCCGACGCCGTCAAGGTCGGCATCGGTCCCGGCTCCATCTGCACCACCCGCATCGTCGCCGGCGTCGGCGTGCCCCAGCTCACCGCCATCAGCGATGTCGCCGCCGCCCTGCAGGGCACCGGCGTGCCGCTCATCGGCGACGGCGGCATCCGCTTCTCCGGCGACGTGGCCAAGGCACTGGCGGCCGGCGCCTCCAGCGTCATGATGGGTTCGCTCTTTGCCGGCACCGAAGAATCGCCGGGCGAAATCGTGCTCTACAAAGGCCGCTCCTACAAGTTCTACCGGGGCATGGGCTCGCTGGGCGCCATGCAGCAGGGCGCTGCCGACCGCTACTTCCAGGATTCCAACGCCGCAGCCGAGAAGATGGTGCCCGAAGGCATCGAAGGCCGCGTGCCCTACAAAGGCACCGTCACCGCCATCGTCTACCAGCTCTGCGGCGGCGTGCGCTCCAGCATGGGCTACTGCGGTTGCCAGACGATCGAAACCCTGCACCGCCAGGCCGAGTTCGTCGAAATCAGTGGTGCCGGCATCCGCGAATCCCACGTCCACGACGTGCAGATCGTCAAGGAAGCCCCCAACTACCACGTCGGCGAATAAAACCCGTCGAGATACGGTGCGCAGCCTGTCCTGTCCGACACGCTGCGCACCGTCGTTTTATCTGTCATCGAGCCTGCTCTTTTCCGGCTGCCCGTCGGTTCTTCGTCCTCCGGTGTTCACCAGGGACGATGCGTCACGGGAAAAACCCGCACGCCGCATCTCCGGGCGAGGCCGGCCTTCGCCAGGCTTTTCCGGTGCAAAAGACGCGGAAATGCCGACAAGCAGTCTCGATGCGTGCGCACAGATCGGCCGCCGGAAATCAACCGTCTCGATGCGCGCGCACAGGCGGCTGTCGATGACAGCCCTTTTTCAACACGTCTTCGATTCAAGCCGTCATGAACCACCAGAAAATCCTGATCCTGGACTTCGGCTCGCAAGTCACCCAGCTCATCGCCCGCCGCATCCGTGAAGCCCACGTCTACTGCGAAGTGCATCCCTGCGATGTCAGCAGCGACTGGGTGCGCGAATACGCCGCCGACGGCCTGCTCAAAGGCGTGATCCTGTCCGGCAGCCACGCCAGCGTCTATGAGGTGGATGACCGCGCCCCCGACGCCGTCTTCGAGCTGGGCCTGCCCGTGCTCGGCATCTGCTACGGCATGCAGACGATGGCCATGCAACTGGGCGGCAAGGTCGAAGGCAGCAACACCCGCGAATTCGGCTACGCCGAAGTGCGCGCCCGCGGCCACACCCGCCTGCTCGACGGAATCCAGGACTTCCACACCCCCGAAGGCCACGGCATGCTCAAAGTGTGGATGAGCCACGGCGACAAAGTGACCGAACTGCCGCCCGGCTTCAAACTCATGGCCAGCACCCCCTCGTGCCCCATCGCCGGCATGGCCGACGAAGAACGCCGCTTCTACGGCGTCCAGTTCCACCCCGAAGTCACCCACACCGTACAGGGCAGGGCGATGCTCGAACGCTTCGTCCTCGACATCTGCGGCACCACCCCCGACTGGGTGATGCGCGACCACATCGAAGAAGCCGTCGAAGCCATCCGCGCCCAGGTCGGCGACGAAGAAGTCATCCTCGGCCTCTCCGGCGGCGTCGACTCCTCCGTTGCCGCAGCCCTCATCCACCGCGCCATCGGCGACCAGCTCACCTGCGTATTCGTCGACCACGGCCTGCTGCGCCTGAACGAAGGCGACATGGTGATGGACATGTTCGCCGGCAAACTGCACGCCAAAGTCGTGCGCGTCGACGCCAGCCAGCTCTTCCTCGACGCCCTCGC
>JBHADS010000224.1:0-4388 GCA_041855185.1 Lautropia sp.
CGGGTGTCGAGGCGATGAGCTTCAAGGGCGATTTCCGCAACAGCCCGCTGGTCGAGAAGAAGCGCAACCTGTCCTTCGGCACGGCACTCAGCTATACCTTCTGAGCCTGCCGACCCCTGTGGGGGCTGCTGTTCCCGCAGGGCTCACAGTTGAAAGCGCCAGACGCAGAAAGGCACCGAGTCGGATCGGTGCCTGATGATTTGTGGGAAAATCATCAGACGCGCTGACCCCTGGCGTCAACTTTTACCCGTCTGGCAGCTCATCCCGCCATTGCCTCTGCCAAGCCTTCAATCTCTTCATCCCTTTCAACTTTTCGAGCTTTTCAACCCTTTTCCATCCACAGGAGAAAATGATATGAAGAACGGGCTGAAGGCTGCTGCTGGATTCACATGCGGCCTGCTGCTGTCTGCCTTGCCTGCCACCAGCGCTCTGGCCCAGGCTGCTGCCAGCACGGCGGCTCCCGCCGCTGCGGTACAGGCTGTACAGGCCCAGCGCGCCGAGGGGGTCTGGATCGATGTGCGTTCGGAACAGGAATATGCACAGGGTCACCTGGAGGGGGCCCACAATGTGCCGGTCGACCGCATTGCCGAGGCTATCGCTGCCATCAGTCCGGACAAGGATGCGCCGGTGAACCTCTATTGCCGTTCGGGTCGGCGCGCCGAAGCTGCCCGCAAAAAGCTCGAAGCCCTGGGATACACCCATGTCACGAACCACGGGGGTTACCGGGATCTGATCGCCAAGGGCGTGCGCTGAAATCGGGAAAGCCTGGTGCGCGCCCTGAGGGACTTTCTCAGTCATCGAACCAGCCCAGGACGGTATCCAGGCCACCGAGGCGCACGGACCAGTTGGCGTGTTGCCGGACGATGGGTTTGGCGTGGTAGCCGACGGACAGGCCCGCCACCTCCATCATACCGAGGTCGTTGGCGCCGTCACCGATGGCGATGGCCTCGCGCGGATCGCAGCCGATGGCGGTGCAGCATTCGCGCACGGCATTGGCCTTGAAGGCGCCGTCGACGATCGGGCCGAGTACGCGGCCGGTGAGCCGGTCGTTGACGATATCGAACTGATTGGCGAAGGCGAAATCGAAATTCAGCCTTTCCTTCAGCGGCTCGGTGAAATGGGTGAAGCCGCCCGAGATCAGCATCGTTTTGAGGCCCGCCCGTTTCGCGGCCGTCAGCAGCTGCTCGGCACCGGGCGACAGGCGCAGGCGCTCGTCGTAGACGCGCTGGATCAGCTCGACGCCGACGCCCTTGAGCAAGGCCATCCTGCGTTTCAGACTTTCCTGGAAGTCCTTGATCTCGCCCCGCATGGCGGCCTCGGTGATGGCCGAGACTTCCGCCTTCAGACCCGCCATGTCGGCGATCTCGTCCAGCGTTTCCATCGTCACCAGCGTCGAATCCATGTCGATCGCCAGCAGCTTGTAGTTGCCGAGCCGGGTGCCGGCGCGCACATTGGCCGCGTCCACGCCGTATTGCGCCGCGATGGCGTCCAGGTGCAGGGTGGGCAGGGGCGCGATCAGCCAACGAGCCGTATGTGCATCATGGGCCAGCGGCTGGGTGCCGAGCTGGGTGCTGATCCCGGCAATGGTGGCGGCATCGAGGGCGGTGGCTTTCTGGATGATCAGTCGATTGTCGTTCATGGGGTGCTTCGGAGGAGGTTGGCAACCAGATCGTGCCGCTTACTGTATCACCCTTGTGTTACACCCAGCTTTCGCTTTCATGGCCTGGACGGTTATCTCCCTGGGGCACCCCGGGACAGTGCTAGTGGAGGCTGGCGCCTGATTCCGCCGGCAGGGTCTGGTCGCGCTGCCGGCGGAGCACTGAGTCACCATCTTGGTGATGCAGCCCAGTCAGCTCAGACCTTCATCGCCTCAAGCCTTGCCAGTGCCTTGATGTCATCGAGCGTGGGCATGGCATCATGCCGATAGCGGACGAGCCTGACCCCATGTCTGGCGGCACGCACATCGCGGATGGCATCGCGGTAGGCACGCTGCCAGTCACGCCAGACTGGATCGGTATCCACTGCCTTGACCGCCTGACAGCGACCCATCCACTCGGCCACGTCAAAGCTCATCGGCACACGCCCCTTGTACACCGCCAGCGACACTGCCCGTTCCAGGGAGAAATGCTGGCGCTCGTCGAACTCGATAGCCAGGTTCAAGCTGGGAATGTAGAAGTCGAACTCCATCGACACCCGTCCCGGCATCTTCAATTCGGCTTCCAGTTGTTCGGGCGTGCATTCCCGCTTCTTCGGATTGAGATGTCGATGCTGATTCTTCCGGCAATCGTCGATCAGCGCAGTGCGGATCTCGGCCTCGACGCCTTCAGCTTGATCGCCCCTGGGAAGAGCAAGCCAGGGAAATTTTGCCTCACACACAACGTCGGGATACACCATCTTCAGCATCTCCCACAACGGCCTGGCGGCTTTCCCCTTGGGCGCAGAAGAGGCGGGAGCGGACTGCTTGCCCCGAGGGCTGGATCTGGCAACACCTGACGAGGGCGAAGAAGCCATTTTCCGGGCTGGCTCGAATCCTTCGGCACGGCCAGAGGGCAGGGTTCCTTCCCGGTATTCATAGTCGTCGTGCGCTTGGGTCGGGCATTTGTGTTCCATCTTGCGGCCATCGAAGTAGAAGGTGTGCAGAGTGTCGGCGTCTCTGTACTGCGTGATCCTGGTGCCCTTGGAGCTGATTTTTCTGCTGTTCCAGTTGGAGGCAGACAGGTAGGCTCTGCCGCCCTGACTGAGCCAGGCACGTTTTGCCCCAAGGGTGCCACCATTGCCCATCCTGTCGTGGGTGGCATTCACGACCACGTCCAGGCTGCGCAGCCAGTCTTCGATCTTGCTGTTCCGCGCCTTGACATGGTCACGCCCGTGCAGTGCGTTGATCTCACCGCAGATCAGTGCGCCGAAACGGCGCCCCTTGAACTCGATCGTGCGCTTCTCGAGATTCTGCACGAAGGCTTCGAGGCGGTTCTCATCATTCTTTGCAGCCTGATCGCTCGACACGAAATACTGCCGTCCCATGTTCTTCCAGCCTGCCTGTCGCGTCCAGGCAAACAGGCAGTGCGGGGAGAGAAAATCCCGCTTGCCGCCAAGCTGACGTGTCAGCTTGAGGCCGGCCAGATCCTTGATATGGTTATGCACCTCAACAAAGAGCAGACCCTCCCAGGCGGACTTCTGTAAAGCTTTGTCCAGTTTCTTCAGTGCCGCATCGTCGGGTAAAGAGTAGCCCGCCACCAGCAAAACATCAGGAACGTGCCGCTTCAAGGCATCCAGGATGGCATCGACACTCCTGCCTTCGTTGGCAAGTCGCATGCCATTCCCGCTGCCAAACCATTCCGACGACAGCGTGGCTACCCGCAACGCCGGCAGCTCCTCCAACGAGGGCGCTTTCTGCCGCATGAAACCTTCTTCTGCATGTACTCTCATGATTCTGTACCTAATCTCATGAAAATTTCGTTCCTGAACGACGCAATCCAAAGTCCCATGCGGCAGTGCGCATCTGGGTGAGCACTTCTTGATGAATGGTGTTCACCTGATCGTCGCAGATAGCTTTCAGCTCCTGTTCAGCATGTCCGCCCGGCCTGATTCCGGTGGGCCTCCAGCCATTGACAGGCAGGCAATCACTTTGCGTGACCTTCCTGACACGGATGAGCGCACGCCCTTCAGCAGCGGGGTAACGGATATTCACCAGGCGCATCGCCCACTCGTCGAAGGACATGAACAGCAACTCATTCCGATCAACGGCCTCGATCATCAGCTTGAGCAGATTGGGGTCGATGTATCGCCGCGGAATGCTGCCGATGTGATCCATGAATTCGACCTGAACTTGAATGGGAGCCGCCACATTCATCCGCGTCCTATGTCGCAGATCGTTCTCCGTCAACTTCATGGTGAACATCAGATACTCAGGAACACGCATGATCGCTCTGCCAGGGGGGACTTCAGACTGATTGCACAGCCAGAGCTGAATACGATACGCATCACATGCAAACAAAATGCATGATCTGTGCCAGACGGAGTGAAACAAGCGACGATCGGGGAGTCGATGCCGGGGCAGTCTTCGGCTGCCTTCCTGTTGCAGTGCGTGTCTTTTCAGCGGGTGGGGCCGCTGTCTCCCGACGACCATGTGTCGACAGGCCGTGAGGAGACGGCTACAGGCCATACCGGCGCTGTCGCCCAGCGTGTCCAGAGCCGCAGTCGGCGCTTCGCCCTCAGCCTTTCTGCCCTGCCTTGTAGGTCGCCTTCTTCTGGGCGCGCTTCGACAGCGGGCGCGGGGCGCTGGCCTCGGGGGCGTCGCCCCTGCCCGCCGCGGCAGTGGGTGCGGGTGGCGCGGGGGGCATCAGCGCCTGCAGCACGCTGCGCACGAGCTTGATGCGCTCGGCGGTGTC
>JBHADS010000225.1:0-9193 GCA_041855185.1 Lautropia sp.
CGAAGAGCCCAATGCCCTGGTGCAGCTCGAAACCGGCGCGTGGACCGTGCCCAACGCCCGGGCCACCGAAGTCGAACTGTACGAAGGGCTCAGCGCCACCAGCGTCAACGCCAAGCCCGACATCGAACACGACCGGATGGCCTTCCTCGGCAAGTTCTCCCGCTTCCTGCCGGCCGGTTTCTACTACAAGACCTTCATGTGGCCGCGCAGCTGGTGGGGCCACTATGAGGAACGCATCCGCGACGCCGCCGGTCTGGGCACCGTGCCCCAGGAAAAAGACCCGGACCGCTACGAGAAGGTCTACGCCCACTGCGACGTGCTGGTGGTCGGCGCCGGCCCAGCCGGTCTGGCAGCCGCCGTGGCCGCCGGTCGCCAGGGCGCCCGCGTCATTCTGCTCGACAATCAGGCCGAAGCCGGTGGCAGCCTGCTCTGGTCCACCGAGACCATCGACGATCAGCCGGCCGCCGACTGGGTGGCAGCGCGCGTAGCCGAACTGCAGGCCATGCCCGATGTCCAGCTGCTGACCCGCACCACGGCCTTCGGCTACCACGACCGCAACTTCGTCACCGCCTGCCAGCGCCACACCGACCATCTGCCGCTGGCCGCCCGCAAGGGCGTGCGCGAGCGCCTGTGGAAGATCCGCGCCCGCCAGGTGGTGCTCGCCACCGGCGCCCACGAGCGACCGCTGGTCTTCGGCAACAACGACCTGCCCGGCATCATGACCGCCTCGTCGGTGTCGGCCTATATCCACCGCTTCGGGGTGCTGCCCGGCCAGCGTGCCGTGGTCTTCACCAACAATGACAGCGCCTACCAGTGCGCCATCGATCTGAAGGCGATGGGTGCCCAGGTCACGGTGATCGATGCCCGTGCCAGCTCCAACGGCACCCTGCCCCATCGCGCCCAGGCGCTCGGCGTCAGCATCCTGCGCGAAATGGTCGTGACCGAAGCCTTCGGCAAGAAGCACATCACCGGCATCTCGCTGCGCCACCTGAAGGACGGCAACGGCAGCGGCAACCAGCTCGCCTGCGACCTGCTCGCCGTCTCCGGCGGCTGGAACCCGGTGATCCACCTGTACGCTCAGTCGCAGGGCAAGCCGCGCTGGTGCAACGAGCGCGCCTGCTTCGTGCCGGACGTGATCGCCCAGGACCAGTTCAACGTCGGCGCCGGCAATGGCGACTTCCTGCTGCAGCAAGCACTGGACGGAGGCAGTCAGGCCGGCTGGCAGGCTGCGCAGCTGGCCCGCCAGCAGGCCCGTCAGGCCGCCGAGGCCAAGGCCAAGACCGATCTGGCCGGCGCCAGCTGGCAGGCCCCCGGCGCCCAGACCCCGCCCACCGTGCCGGCGGATGCCGATCTGCCCCGCTTCAAGACCACCGCCATCGAGCAGGCGCCGCTGCTGCCACTGTGGCAGACGCTGCGCGGCACCGAGGCCACCCGTGGTCCCAAGCAGTTCATCGACTACCAGAACGATGTGGCGGTGTCCGACATTCACCTCGCGGTCAGCGAAGGCTATCGCAACGTCGAGCACGTCAAGCGCTACACCGCCATGGGCTTCGGCACCGATCAGGGCAAGCTCGGCAACATCAACGGCATGGCCGTGCTGGCCGATGCGCTGGGTCAGAGCATCGAGAAGACCGGCACCACCACCTTCCGGCCGAACTTCACCCCCGTGACCTTCGGCGCGATTGCCGGCCGCACGCTGGGTGACTTCCTCGACCCGATCCGCAAGACCTGCACCTACGACTGGCATGCCGGCCGCAAGGCGCCCTTCGAGGACGTGGGCCAGTGGAAGCGCGCCCACTACTATCCGCTGCCGGGTGAGGACATGCACGCCGCCGTCGCGCGCGAATCGCTGGCGGTGCGCAACAGCGTCGGTCTGCTCGACTACTCCACGCTGGGCAAGATCGACGTGCGCGGTCCCGATGCCGCCACCTTCCTGAACCGGATGTACATCAACGCCTGGACCAAGCTGGCCCCGGGACGCTGCCGCTACGGCCTGATGCTGGACGAGAACGGCATGATCATGGACGATGGCGTCAACATCCGTCTGGCCGACGACCACTTCCTGCTGACCACCACCACCAGCGGCGCCGCCCGCGTGATGGCCTGGATGGAACGCTGGCTGCAGACCGAATGGCCGGATCTGAAGGTCTACCTGACCTCCGTCACCGACCAGTATTCGGTGGCGACGGTCGCCGGACCGAAGGCCCGCAAGGTGCTGGAGCAGGTCGTCGAGGGCATCGACTTCTCGAACGAAGCCTTCCCCTTCATGAGCTTCAAGGAAGGCACCATCGACGGCGTCTTTGCCCGCGTGCTGCGCGTCAGCTTCTCCGGTGAGCTTTCCTACGAGGTCTACACCCCGGCCAACGCCGGCCGCCACGTCTGGGAACGGCTGATGAAGGCGGGCGAGCCCTATGGCATCACCCCCTACGGCACCGAGACCATGCACGTGCTGCGTGCCGAGAAAGGCTACATCATCGTCGGTCAGGACACCGACGGCTCGCTGACCCCGGCCGATGTCGGCATGGGCGGCATGGCCGCGGCCACCAAGGACTTCATCGGCAAGCGCTCGCTGTCCCGCAGCCACACCGCCGGCAAGGACCGCAAGCAGCTGGTGGGTCTGCTGACCACCGATCCCGCGTGCGTGCTGCCGGAAGGCGCACAGATCCTGAACGCCCCGTCCACCGCGCCGATCGCCGCGCTGCAGGGCCATGTGACGTCCAGCTACATGAGCCCGATCCTGAAGCGCTCGATCGCGCTGGCCGTCATCATCAACGGCCAGGACCGGATGGACCAGGAAGTGACCGTCGCCATCGGCGAAGGCAAGTTCGCCCAGGCGCGCATCTGCAGCACCGTTTTCTACGATCCCAAAGGGGAGAGACAGAATGTCGAATAAACTGGATACACCCCTGGTCGGCCTGCAGAATCCGCCGGGGACCGCCCTCAAGCGGGGCAACCCGGGCACCGTCGAACTCGAAGAGATCCTCTTCCCGGAGCTGGTCAACCTGCGCGGCAACCCGCAGGATGGCGCCTTCACCCAAGTGGTGGCCGCCACCCTCGGCGTCGCCCTGCCCACCCGGCCCAACACCACCGCCGAAAGTGCCAGCCACATCGTGCACTGGCTGGCGCCGGACGAATGGCTGATCCGCTCGAAGGCTTCGATGCCCGAAGGCGGCCAACTGGCCAGCACGCTCTATCAGGCGCTGCAGGGACAGTTCTCGGCCGTCACCGACCAGTCCAGCGCCTACAGCGTGGTGCAGCTGCGCGGCCCGCAGGCCCGCGCCGTGCTCAACAAGGGCTGCCCGCTCGACCTGCACCCCAGCGTGATCGGCCCGGGCCAATGCGCCCAGAGCCACTACTTCCACGCCAGTGTGCTGCTGCGCCCGCTCGACGACAGCGGCGACGCCTGGGAGCTGACCGTGCGCCGCAGCTTCGCCGACGCCACCGCCCGCATCATGCTCGACGCGATGGAGGAATTCATCTGAGCCACTAGAACCCGTACCGTGAGGGCCACCGGGCAGCCTGCTGCCCAGCCCCTCATGAACGGTAGGCCGGCGCCCATGTCGGCCGCCGTCTCCTTCGGCCAGCTTTTGCTGGCCTTTTTTTTTGGGTGCGCCCCTGCTGGGCGCACCCAAAAAAACCCCGTCCGCATCACCCTTCATCCCCTCATCAACGCATCAAGTTCGTCATAAAATATCATCACTATTGATGACGAGACGCCCTCATGCGCACCACGATCACCCTCGACGACGAGCTCTATGCACAGGCGTTGGCGCTGGCCGAACCCGATATGGACAAGTCGGAGCTGTTTCGGGAAGCCATCCGCACCTTCATCCGCGTTCAGGCATCCAAGCGCCTGGCCGCGCTGGGCGGCACGATGCCGGATTTCAGCCTGGCGCCGCGACGCAAGCCTGACGCAGACCCGAGCGCGGAGCCATGAACATCCTGGTCGATACCTCGGTCTGGGTCGATCACTTTCAGCGACGCAATGAAGCCCTGGTGCAATTGCTGGAGATCGAGTGTGTACTGATGCACCCGCTGATCCTGCTCGAACTGGTCTGCGGCACACCGCCCAAACCCCGGCACGCCGTGCTGCAGGCGCTCGGCCAACTGCGCCAGACCCTGCCGGCAAGCCCGGCCGAAGTGCTCGCCCTGATTGAGCGCGAGCAGCTGTTCGGACAAGGCTGCGGTGCCGTGGACCTCAGCCTGCTGGCCTCCACCCTGATCACCCCCGGCACCCGCCTCTGGACGCTGGACCGGCGACTGGACGCCCTGACCCGGCGACTGGGCGTCGATTGGGCCGGCCCGCCGCCGAACATCGGCTGAAGCCGGGGCTGCCGAAGGCAGAAGAAAGCCCCGTCTGCAAGCAGACTGACGGGGCTTTGGCACAGGGAACGTGGGCGGAAACGGCCAGGGCTATGCCCTCAGTTCGGTTCGCCTCCGCTCGGTGGCCTCGGCATCGACCTGCTCACGCTCCAGATCGACGACCACCCCGTAGACCTCGCGGGCGTGCTCGGCCGAATAGAAGCCATCCAGCACATCCTCCAGCACCTTCTGCGCCGGGCGCTTCCACGGCGAGCCATAGCCTCCACCATTGGGCGCGTAATAGGCCATCGTGTCGTTGGCTTTCACCGCCAGCCCCGAGAACTTCGAGTACATCTCCTTCGCCTCGTCCGGCTTGGCAGCGTTGTAGATCAGACAGCGCCCCACCGCGCCATCGGTCCCTCCAAAAATGCCCCAGGGCGCTTCCTTGTGGCGTTCGGATTCATGGGTAATGAAACCATCGCTGAGCACCCGCTGCGCCTTGATCACCCCGAGCCCGCCACGGAACTCACCAGCCCCGGGAGGTGCATCGTCGCGCAGCTCGTAACGGTCGCAGATCATCGGCAGATGCATCGCCAGATCTTCGAGCGGATTGTTGCGGGTGTTGGCCATCAGGTTGTCGATGCTGTCCGGCCCGTCCGAGCGTGGGCGGCCGCCATAGGCTCCCTCGTTCACTTCCAGAAAGACCCAGTAATCCCCATTGGGCCGCAGGCCCGAATAGGCCGCAAAGGAAATCGAGGCGGAGCTGCCGGCGATCACGGTCTCGGGCATCACCGGCGCCAGCGCACGGATGATCAGATCGATCATCCGGTTGCACTGGGTGAAGCGTGCCTCGGCCGCCGCCGGTGGGCGCGGATTGAAGATCGACCCCAGCGGTGCCGTCACCTTGATGGGGCGGAAGGAGCCCTCGTTGGAAGGCACCCGCACATCATCGACGCAGACATCCAGCAGCAGCTTGCGGAAGGCCGCATAGGCCGCCACCTTGGTCGAACCCTCGAAAGGCACGTTGTAGGCCGTCGGGGTCTGATCGGCCGAACCGCTCAGATCGACCTCCAGCCCATCGCCCTGCACCCGAATCGTGACCTTCACCTTCAACGGCTGATCCCGGTTGCGCCCATCGTCGTCCAGCCAGCCTTCGGCGCTGTACTCCCCATCGGGAATTGCCGCAATGCGCTGACGCATCATGCGCTCGGCATAGTCCATCAGTTGCTTCGATCCTGGAGCATCGACCTGTCACTGACGGGCAGGGTGTGGCCGGCATCTACCGGCGCTCCGTCATGCTCGCTAGCGGGTGCTATGCGATGCTCGATGACGGCATGGGATTTAGCTTGGTGTCGTGGCGGTCGGTGATCGAACAGCGGCTGGGGCAGCAGCTTGCAGTGACGGTGCGCGGTAGCGGGGTGTCGTGGGAGTTTGGGCGGAAACGCGGGCCTGCCACCGGATAGTCATCGTGCCCAAGCTTTAAGCCAAATTTTGCGCAACCCGTTCGGCCAGAAAATCGAGTAGTGTCAGGCTGCATCCCACGGCGCGTCCCGCCAGCGTTCGAGCAGGAAATCTCTGAACGCCGTGAGCCGGCGCGGCACGGGTTCGCGCCGCGCCCGCACGATGCTGATCTTCGAGGGCGTGGCTTCCCATTCCGGCAACACGCGCACCAACCGTCCGTCGCGCAGTTCTTCGTGAATGTCCCAGGTCTCGCGCAGCGAGATGCCCAGCCCGGCCAGGCACCAAGCATGCAGCACATCGCCGCTGTCGCTGCACAAGCTGCCGCCGACCGTGACAGGCTTCTCCCGGCGGCCCTTGCGCAGCGGCCAGGTGTTTTGCAGCAAGCCAGGATAGGCAAATACTAGGCAATTGTGCTGCGCCAGTTCTTCCGGTTGCGCGGGCCGTCCATGCGCTTTCAGGTAGCCGGGAGACGCTGCCAGGACGCGCCGGTTGTCGGCCACGCGCCGCGCCACCAGCCGCGAATCGGTCAGTTCACCCATGCGGATCGCCAAGTCCAGGTCGCCGCTGTACAGATCCTGCACATGGTCGGACAGGCGCAGGTCGAAGGCGACGCCAGGATGCAGCCGGCAGAAATCGTGGATCGCCGGCGCCACGTACTTGCGCCCGAACGGCGTGGGCGCGGTCAGGCGGATGATGCCGCGCAGGTCGCGGCTGCCGCCGGTCGCCAGTTCCTGCACTTCTTCCAGCACGCCCAGCGCGACCCGTGCCCGTTCGGCAATGGCGCGACCTTCGTCGGTGATGCGGAGGTTGCGGGTGTTTCGCTCGAAGAGCGTGGTGCCCAGCGCCTGTTCCAGCCGGGCGATCTGCTTGCTCACGGTCTTGGGCGCCAAGTGCAGGTCACGCGCCGCCGCAGAGAAGCTCCTGCGCTCCACCACGTGCACGAACACCGCTAGGTCATCGACATTGCGCAGGGTCATTTGGGCCGATTCAGAGAAAGTGTTTGTCGATTCAGGTCATTTATAGGATAGATCGAAATCACCAGAATGGCGATCAAAACCCGGCGTACCGAAGCGGGCATCCGCCATCCGCGGCATGCCGCTTCCAACCCGGAGACCGTCATGTCCAACCCCTTGCCTCGACCTTGTTTCCCGGCGTCCTGGCTAATGCGAATCGCCTGCGGCTTGGCCCTGTGCGTCATCGCATTCGCCGCGTCGGCGGGGTGGTCGCCGGCTATGCAACCCAGGAGTCCCAAGCCATGCCACGCATTCTTTTCGTCCTGACCAGCCATGACCGCAAAGGGCCGGCCGATGCAGCCGACGCCGCGCCTAGCGGCTTCTACCTCTCGGAAGTCACGCACCCGCACAAGGTGTTGAGCGAAGCAGGCTACGCCGTCGATTTCGTCAGCCCCAAGGGTGGCAAGACGCAGGTGGACGGGTTCGACCTGGACGATCCGGTCAATGCCGCGTTCTGGAACGACCTAGCGCTGCGCGCCGCCACCGAGAACACCTTGGCACCGGCGCAGGTCGATCCCGAAGCCTATGCCGCGATCTTCTATGCCGGCGGCCACGCGACCATGTGGGACTTCCCGGACAGCACCGAACTGGCTGCCATCGCGGCGCGCATCTATGAGCGCGGCGGCGTGGTCGCGGCGGTCTGCCACGGCCCGGCGGGGCTGGTGAACCTCAAGCTGTCCGACGGCCGTTATCTGGTCGCGAACAAGGACGTATCGGCCTTCACCAACGACGAGGAACGCGCGGTCGGCCTGTACGACGCGGTGCCGTTCCTGCTGGCCGATGTCTTGCAGGAACGCGGTGCGCACCACGTCCCCGCACCGAACTTCCAGGCCCAGGTGGTCGTGAGCGAACGGCTGGTGACGGGGCAGAACCCGGCTTCGGCCCAGGGCGTGGCCGAGGCCATGCTGCCGCTGCTGCCAAACAGCCAGCAACAGGCGGGCGTCGAGCCATGACCGAGCGCATGCCCTTCGTCATCTATGTCTTCGCGCTCTACGCGTTCGCGCTGGGCTTCACCGAGTTCGTCACCATCGGGCTGGTCTCGACCATTTCCGCAGATCTGCATGCCAGTGTCAGCCAGGTCGGTACGGCTGTCACCGCCTATGTGCTGGGTGTGGTGATCGGCGCGCCGGGCCTGACGTCTCTGGCCACGCGCTAGCCGCGCAAGCGGCTGCTGCTGGTGGCGATGGCGCCGCTCGCCGCCACCGCCATGAAGATGACCTGCCAGCTCAACACGCTGCCCAGATAGGTGCCGAGCGCCTGCACGTCGACCAGTCCTCACTGAGCCGACGCATCCGAAAGCTCGAACATCTGCTGGGTTTTGCGCTGTTCGAGCGCAGTACGCGCGAAGTGGCGCTGACGCCCGCGGGGCGGCAGTTCTATCAATCCAACGCGCAACTGATGCATCAATACGCGCAGTCCGTGCGCACCGCGCGTCAGGTGGCAGAGGGAAAAACCGGATTGCTGCGCATCGCCTACATGGTGTTTGCCGCCACCGAGCTGATGCCGCAGGCATTGATGCAATTCCGTGCCAGCCATCCGCTGGTCGAAACCAAGCTGCACTATCTGCAGACCCAGTCCCAGAAAATCGCACTGGCGCGCGACGAGATCGACATCGGCTACATGATCGGTCCCTTCGAGCACAACGACTTCCACAGCCGGGCCATCGCACACGAGCCGCTCTTCGTCGTCACCCCCGCCCAGCATCCGCTGCTGGCGCACACGCGCATTCCACCCGGCGCGCTGCGCGCGCATCGTTTCGTGCTGGGCGACATCGAAACCTGGGAGGTTTATCGCTGGCAGTTGAACGAACTGTTCTCGAGTGCGGGCATCGCACCGAACGTGGTGCTGGAAGTGGCCAACTCCCATGCGCTGCTCGGCCTGGTGGCCGCAGGCCACGGCATCACCGTCTATCCCGAAAGCATGATCAAGACGCTTGGCCCGCAGTTCGGCGCCCGCCCCATCGCCCACCCGGATTTCCAGACGCAGACCATCCTGGTCTGGAAGCGCCTGAACCGCAGCACCCTGGTCCGCCATTTCGTCGAACTGGCAGCCCCCGGGCGCCGGCCGGTGCAGAAGAAGCGCTGAGAGTCATGTACTGGACGATGCTCGCGAGGTGATGCACAGGTACGTTTTGAATGCTGGAAGATGGGTTGATGTTCCGAAGCGCTCCCACGCGGCTCAAACGGCCACCGGGAACACCAAGAGACGCATCCCCATCTTCTGCTGAAAGCCCCCTCACGGGAAAAGCTGCCCCGTGCGCATCAGCTTGGCGCCTAGCCTCAGCACTCCACCACATTCACCGCCAGGCCGCCGCGGGAAGTTTCCTTGTAGGTCGCCATCATGTCGGCGCCGGTCTGGCGCATGGTCTCGATCACGGTGTCGAGCGAGACGTGGTGCTGGCCGTCGCCGCGCAGGGC